>DASUJH010000034.1 GCA_036279355.1 Gemmatimonadales bacterium | reverse complement strand
ATTGCACACTTCGAGGGGCGCTTTGCGATATGGACTGCACTCACAGCGGCCACCGACCAGGAACTGTCGGTGGCAACTCAGCGAATTCTTGCGCTCAAGGAACGCCTGGCAGAATTGGATTTCATCGACCAAGTGGAGGTGCTAGCCGCGGCAGCATTTGTGGCCACTCGAACGCACGATGATCCCCGGCCGAGCTATGACAGTCTCCGCCATAGACTAGCTGCCTTGCCGCCCGCTGCCGCCAACCAGATCCTGCGCCAGGGCTCGCTCGGAATCACTGCCGACGCAAGTAATCTGCGCGATGGGGTGGGCGTTTAGCCTGGATGGTCGAAGGTTGGTTCCTACGAACCTCGCTGATAACAACTAAGATTGCGCCCGGTCCACCCTCCACATCCCCGCGGCCGCCCGGCTTAGACGACCGACGCCAGCGGAGCGGTGCTCCGCGGGCGCTGATCGGGAACCTGGCTCGGCGATTAGACGCCGGACCGCCACTGAGGAAATGGCGAGCGCAACGATTCGCGGGTCGAACTGTGTGCCTTGATGCTTTAGCAACTCGGCGACTACGGTATCGAGCGGCAGCCGCTTACGATACGGTCGATCTGTCGTCATGGCGTCGATCGTATCCGAGACCAGAATGATGCGCGCCCCGAGCGGGATACGTTCGGCGGTAATGCCATCAGGATAGCCCCGACCATCCCACCGTTCGTGGTGGTGCCTGACTGCAAGCTGAATTGGGCCGCGGAATTTCGAAATTATTCCAACGAGATCTGCGCTCCGTGCAGCGTGTGTCTGCATGAGCGTCGTCTCCTCCGGGGTCAAACGGCCCTCCTTGCGGAGAAGTGGCGCAAATTCTTCGTGAATCTTTCCCACATCGTGCAAGAGCGCCGCGGTTTCGACCTGTTCAATTTCCCGCGCGGGCAAACCCAGTTCCGTTGCAATCGTTCGGGACATCTGGCTTACACGCCGTGAATGCCCAGATGTGTAGGGGTCACGGGCCTCGATGGCCTTGACCATTACTTCGAGAAGCTCTTGTCCGCTCTCCTGCAATTGTCGGTACAGGCCGTATACATGGCGCACGGCCAAAATCGGCAGGACGAGCGCGATCACACCGATTGAACCGAACCCGAACCAGTGCTCGAACACCTCGTAGGCTGAGGCCATTAGCAAAGCGAGCAAGCTCGCACAAACATCGTAGGCGAGCACGCCCCGCGCATTCAAATTCCAGACTTCGCGGAAGGCACGTCCAGAGCTAAGCGCCAGCACACCACTTACTGCAGTTGCATTCACTGCGAAGTACATCAGTGCCATTAGAAAAAAGAGTCCGAGATCGCGTTGAACCTCCGGCATCGAAAGCTCTGCACCTGACGCAAAGTAGGCCGGTGGAAATCCACCACCGAAAGCCCGATAAATGTACGCGCCGCCGAGCACGGCAAGGATGATCTGGGCTGAATTAAACACAACCTTTGGCCACCCGTTCCCGCGGACGATGCTGCCGATAACGTTTGATGAAGCAGCGACACTGGCTGCCCAGAATGGCCCCACGACCACAATGGCGGCGAGGTGAGCTACAAACACCATCGACCCCGTGCCTGACATACGCAGACGGGTCGTGAGTGTGCCTTCGAGTATCGTGGCGACCAAGAAGAAACAACCGAGAGGCCACCATCCAGGAAATGCCAATGCGCCGTGCCAGGCTGCTGCAAGCGCAGCTACACCACCTAAGGCCACAGCCGCGACATAGGCGTAGAGGCGAATCCGGAGGTGAGCCGCGATCGATGACATGGCTGTGGGGAGGGGATCCCGATTACGACTAGCTGCCCCAGTATTGCGTTTCCGACAGCCCAAGCGCCGCCGTGAAGAAGTGGACAGGGCTAGTCAGCAACCGCGCCGCCGCCGAGAGCCAGCTGATCCTCAACATGAGCGTCACCTCCCTTCGGGTACATGAGTACTCCGGGAAGTGGCAAGCCCCGCTATGGCCTACCAGACGCTCCGCTTGATCAGTTGCCCGCTCGTCTCCGCTCGATGTTTCCTACCGCGGCGACCGGGGTCCCCTCCCGCAGGTTCCTTTCCTTCGTGCGCGTGAAACAGCCTGATGCGTGACCCGTTCCACCACACCCCGCTTCAACACCCACCCTGCTTCAGCACTATGCCCATAACGCCGCTCACTCCGGCCGGCGCGCCTCCGTCCACCGATTCGTCGCGTCCAGCACGGCGAGCACCGCCGCGCGCTCCGCGCTCTCCTTGATCTGCGCCGTGCCCGTGAGCAGGAGCGTCTCCCGCCCGCCCAGCCCCTGCACCGCGGCAAATGCGAACTCGCGATCGAACGCCTCCACGATCTTTGCCCCCTCGAGCGCCACCGAATGATCGTTCAGCAGACGGTCGAGCACCCCCACCGCCGCCTTTGCCGCCGCCTCTACTCGGCTCCGCGGCGTGTCGCTCGTCTCCTCCTCCGCCGACTCGGTCTGCCCCCGGAACGACAGCGTCACCGTGATCACCACCCGGTGCGGTCGCCGACCCGGCGCCGCCGTGAGATTCTCGAACAGCACCGCGCGATGGAGCGCCCGCTCACGCACCGCCTCGCGCTCCAGCGCCTCGAGCGGCCGCACCTCCGCCGTCTGCGCGATGCTGATCTTCCGGTGATCCACCTTGAGGCCGAGCTGCGCCAGCAGCGCCGACTCGATGTTGCGCACGATCTGCTTCGGTGCCAGCCCCGACTGTGCCAGCACGTGAATCTCGCTCACCTCGCCGAGCGGGGTCGTCACCACCCGCGCCGACAGTACGCCCTCGAGCGTCGTGAGCAGATTCTCGGCGCGCCGCACGCCCCAGGGGTCCGGCAACGCCTCGGCGCCGCCCGCCCCGCCACGCCCCATCGGCTCCGGCTCCGGCGAGCGCGGACTGAACGATCCGGTCACAGTGCTCTCACCTCGAGATGCGGTCATGTCTCCTCTCGCTGGTCACCACTCGCTCCCCTGCCACGCGGCGCCGGCTCGCGGCGCCAGGCTCACGCCACCGCGTTCCGGCCCGCCGACTTGGCCCGGTAGAGCGCGCGGTCGGCCGTTACCAGGAGATCGCCGTCCGTGGGCTGCCGCGGATCGAACTCCGCGAGCCCGACGCTCACGGTGATGAGCCCCGGCGGATAGCCGAGCCGCCGGCCCACGCCCTCGATGCCGGCGCGGAGCGCTTCGGCCACCCGCGCGCCGCCCTCGAGATCGGTCCGCGTGAGGATCACCACGAACTCGTCGCCGCCGTAGCGCGCGGCCACGTCCGACGCGCGCACCGCATGGCGGATTTCGTCGGCCACCGAACGCAGGACCTCGTTGCCGCACTCGTGGCCGTATTGATCGTTCACCGACTTGAACCGGTCGAGATCGAGGAAGAGCACCGCGAAGCCTTCGCTGCTGCGCTTGCTCCGCTCGACCTCGAACGCCAGGCGATCCCTGAGCACGCGATAGGTCGAGAGCCCGGTGAGCTGGTCCACCGCGGCCGCCTGCTGGGCCTCCTCCGCGCGGCGCTCCTGGTACGGCGTGCACTGCCGGAGCGTCGCCCGGCCCACCACCGCCGCCTCGGCGAATCGCTGGCAGGTGGTGTAGCCGCACGCGCCGCAATCCCACGGCCGGCCGTTGGGCCCGAGGCCGATCTGGTCGAGCACCGCCGCCACCGCCTCCGGGTCCGGCAGGCGCGGCCGCGGCTTGATGTCGAACGCGGCGCCAACGCTGGCGACCACCCCCGTGTCCACCACCGGCGAGCGGCTCCGCGGCGGCTCCGTGCTTGCCACGAGCGCGCGGCGCCAGAACAACTCGTCCTCGGGCCCCGAGAGCGGATGGTCGAGCGCGCCCTCGCGCGAGAGCAGGTCTACGAAACCGAGATCGAGCCGGTCGACCGCCACCGCCCGGGCCAGCGCCGGGAGCGCCGCGAGCCCACGCAGCTTGAGGAAACGGCGGCTCGACTGCCGCGCCTCCTCGAGCAACGCGAGCGGCAGGCCGCCCGCGGCGCTCAGGTGGCGGCGGCGCTCTTCGGGCACCCGGTGGAAATAGGGCGGCTGCGCCGCGGGCGATACCCCGCGCACGCCAAGCAGCTCCTCGAGATCATGAAAGGTGATGGTCGCATCGAGATCGGCGCTGCCAGCGGGCAGCGGAACCCCGGCGTACACGATCCTGAGCCCGGGGCCCTGGAGCGCGCGCAGGTAGCGCGCCTCCGCCACGGCGGGCATCGTCACCGGCGCAAGATAGGGAACGAGCTCGGGATACCGGGTGCGCACGGTCTCGACCACCACGGGATCGGTGGACCTGATCAGCGTGCCCCAATCTTCCTCCCCCCAGAGCCTCAGATACTCCGCCGCGACCAGCTCGTCGCCGATCACGCCCCGCGTTACCGTGCGGAAACCCGCCGCATAACACGCGTTCACCACCTGCTCCGGTGTCGCCGGATAGAAGTGGGCCGCCGATTCGGGACTGAGAATGAGGACTCCGCCGCCCTGTGCTGCGATCGCGAGCGCCCGCCCAACCTCGCCGCTCACCGTCACGGCATCATGGGGACACGACGGCAGACAGTCGCCGCAGCGGATGCATGCCTCGTCGTCGACCTGCAACAGCGGCCGGGGCTCGCCCGCGGTGATAACGATTGCATCGGTCGGGCAGACCCGCACACACGCGAGACACGCGACGCACCGCTCCGGATCAATCGCGAAATTCACGGTTGCCGGCCCGACGAAAATTCGGTCTGAAGCACGGACCCGAGAATATACGGAAGCGACTTGAGAACTGTCAACAGGTGACCCCATGCAAGCTGTTAACTGACAAATATTTAGGCATCCAGCCACGAATGCGACACCGAACCCCCGGTGCGCGGCAGTGCCCTGCCTCCGGCGGCCCGGGTGACCACAAGATGTTCACTATCAAAGCGTTATGGCCCGAATCGGGCCCTCTGGTCGGTTTCAGCCGTCGAGCCGGTAGCTCTTGATCTTCCGGTAGAGGGTCCTTTCGCCGATTCCCAGGACCTCCGCCGCCCTGCGCCGGTTGCCCGCGGACCCCCGGAGAGCCGCCTCGATGGTTGCCCGCTCCACATCAGCCATTGTCATGCCAGCGCGGTAGATCACCTCGTTCGCGTCCTCCCGCTCGAGGTCCGGCATGAGGTCCACCACCGAGCCGTGTTCCGCCAGGTCGATCACCTGCACCCTCTGTGGGTGCTCGTCCAGCCGATGGCGCAGCTCCTCCACCTGACGCCGGAGATCTACCAGGCTCCGGAGGATGAACTCCAGCTCCCGCGCCGGCAGGTCTCGCCCGCCCAGGTCCCCACCGTTCATGGCCGGCAGCCGAGCCGGCAGCAGCCGGCCCGGGCCATCGAACACGTCGGCCGGAATGTCCGCCGCCCGGATCTCGCTCCCCGGCGCCAGCACCACCATCGACTCGATCAGGTTGCGGAGCTGGCGCACGTTGCCGGGCCACGATGCGTTCACCAGCCGGTTCATCGCCTCCGGCGTGATGCCGCGGAAGGTACGGTCGTGCTGCCGGGCCAGCTCGCGCACGAATCGCCGCACCAGGAGCGGAATGTCCTCGCGCCGCTCCCGGAGCGGTGGAAGGTAGATGTGCAGGACGTTGAGCCGGTAGAACAGGTCGTCGCGGAACTCGCCCAGCGCCACCTGCTCCTTGAGCTCGCGGTTGGTGGCCGCGAGCACGCGCACGTTCACCCGGATGGGCTGCACCCCGCCCACCCGAAAGAACGAGCGGCTCTCGAGCACCCGGAGGAGCCGCACCTGCACGCTGAGCGGAATCTCCCCGATCTCGTCCAGGAAAATCGTGCCGCCGTCCGCCAGCTCGAAGCGACCGAGCCTCCGCTCCGCGGCACCGGTGAAGGAGCCCTTCTCGTGGCCGAAGAGCTCGCTCTCGAGCAGCGTTTCCGGGAGCGCCGCGCAGTTCACCGCCACGAACGCTTCGTCCCGCCGGGGCGACAGATCGTGGATGGCCTTGGCGACCAGCTCCTTGCCCGTTCCGCTCTCGCCCTGAATGAGCACGGTGCTCGAGACCGGCGCCATCTGCTCGATCTTCACGAGCACTTCCTGGATCGCCGCGCTCTCGCCGATGATGCCGGTGCGCGCCTGCAGGCGCCGCCGCTCGATGAGCCGGCGCGCGGTGGCTACCGCATCGTCGGGCGCCACCGGCTTCGTCATCACCTCGGTGACACCCAGGCGCGCTACCCGCTCCGCCCGCTCGGAGTCGGTGGGCTCGAGCAGCGCGAGCGTCGAGATCTCGGCGTCGCGCGCGAGTGCCGCGAGCTGAAGGTTTGGCGCCTCGTGCACCGCGCCGGTGAGAATCACGACGTCGGGATTCTCCCGCCGCACCGACCCGCGCGCATCGTCGAGGGAGGAAAACATCGCGGTGGTGAAGCCCGCGGCCTCGAGGCCCGCGTTCACCCGCACGGCGGTCTCGAGATCGTCCATCGTGATCAGCACCTGCGACGCCATTAACCAGCTCCCCCGCGCGCCGCGCTACGCACAAGGTGGCTCACGACGTCCGTCACCGTGCGGGATGCTCGTGCGCCGTCCTTGCACCGCGCACCAGCTCGACCGCGTGATCGACCAATCCTTCCAGCACGCCGAGCCCGTCGCGCACGCCGCCGGGGCTTCCCGGCAGATTCACGATGAGAGTGCGGCCACGGACACCTGCGGTGCCCCGCGACAGCGCCGCGCGCGGAAACCGGGGGTACACGCTGTACCGGAGCGCCTCGGCAATTCCCGGCGCCTCCTTGTCGAGCACCGCGCGGGTTGCCTCGGGAGTGATGTCGCGAGCCGTGAGCCCGGTGCCGCCGGTGGTGAGCACGAGGTCAGCCGCGTCCTCGTCGGCCCAGCGCCTGAGCACGGCTCCGATCGCTGCCTCCTCATCCGGCACGAGCTCGCGCGAAGCCACGACATACCCCCGCGCCGCGGCCCACGCCGCAATCGCGTCCCCCGAGGTATCCGCGCGCTCCCCCCGCGCCCCCGCATCCGAAATCGTAAGAATCGCAGCTCTCACAAGACCCCTTACCGTCTCTACCGCCCCGACCGCCCCTTTACTGCCCCTTCTTCACACTGCCCTTCTCCCAAAAGGGCCTCTTCGTCACCTTCGCGGGCACGCTTTCCCCTCGTATCTCCACTTCGAACTCGGTCCCCGTGGCCACGCCGGGCGGCAGGAACGTGGTACCGATTGGCACCCCAAGCGAGGGGCTCATCGCGCCGCTCCGCACTACGTCCACCTCGCGCCCGCCATACCGTACCTGCGAGCCCTGGCGCGGAATGCCTCGGCCGAGCAGCGTGAAGGCCGCGAGCTTGCGCGTGACGCCGCGCTGCCGCTGCGCGCGAAGGGCCGCGTCGCCCACGAACGGCGCGCCCTTGTCGAGCTTCACGATCCAGCCGAGCCCTGCCTCGAGCGGCGTGATGGTGCGGTCGATTTCATGCCCGTAGAGCGCGTAGCCCATTTCGAGCCGGAGCGAATCGCGCGCGCCGAGCCCCGCCGGCGTGGCGCCGGCGGAGGTGAGCGCGGTCCAGAGCGGGCCCAGGCTCCGGTCGCGGCAGTACAGCTCGAAGCCGTCCTCGCCGGTGTAGCCGGTGCGCGAAATGAAGCAGTCGGCGCCGGCCACCTGGCCCGCTGTGAACCGGTAATAGCCGATGTCCGCGAGCCGGGTGCCGGTGAGCGGCTGCAGGAGCGCCTCGGCTTTGGGTCCCTGCAGCGCGAGCAGTCCCACCGCGTCCGAGATGTCCTTGAGCCGGATGTTGGCGCCGCCCTTATGGTCCACCAGATGCTTCCACGCAGCCGCCGTGTTCGCCGCGTTCACGACCACCATCCACTTGTCGTCGAAGCGGTAGAGCGTACAGTCGTCGACCACCGTGCCTTCGGGCGTCAGGATGGCCGAGTACTGCACGCCTCCGGGTCCGACCGCGGTAACATCGTTGCAGGTGATGCGATTGAGAAAGGCGTTCCGGTCCGGGCCGGTGATCTCGAACTCGCCCATGTGCGAAACGTCGAACACCCCGGCCCCGGTGCGCACCGCCTGATGCTCGGCGATGATGCCGGTGGGATACTGCACCGGCATATCATACCCGGCAAACGGCACCATGCGGGCGCCAAGCGCGCGGTGCACCGATGCGAGCGGGGTCTCGCGCAGCTCAGGCATCGCTTGACGCGCCGCGCGGTGGCGCAACGCGCGCGCCGCCCATCAGCACGGCCATCAGCGCCTTCTGCGCGTGCAGCCGATTTTCGGCCTCGTCCCAGACGCGCGACTGCGGTCCCTCGATGACTTCGTCCGCCACCTCCTCACCGCGATGCGCCGGCAGGCAGTGGAGGAAGATCGCGCGCGGGTCGGCCCGGCGCATGAGTGCCGTGTCCACCATGAAATCCTGAAAGGCGCGGGCGCGCTCTTCCTGCTCCGCCTCCTGACCCATCGAGGCCCAGACGTCGGTGTTCACCACGTGGGCGCCCTCGACCGCCTCGGCGGGGTCGTGGGTGAGGAGCACGTCGGTGAGCGCACGGTTTCGCTCGACGATACCGGGGTTCGGCTCGTAGCCCGCGGGGCACGCGAGTCGAATGGAAAAGCCCAGCACGCCCGCGGCGTTGAGCCAGCTATGCGCCATGTTGTTGCCGTCGCCCACCCACGCGATCGTCTTCCCCTCCCAGCCGCCGAGCGCCTCGCGCACCGTGAGCAGATCGGCCAGCACCTGGCAGGGGTGAAGAAGATCGGTGAGCCCGTTGATCACCGGGACGCTCGCGTAGCGGGCCAGCTCCTCGACGTCGGCGTGGTCGAAGGTGCGGATCATGATGCCGTCGAGGTAGCGGCTCAGCACGCGGGCGGTGTCGCGGATGGGCTCGCCGCGGCCGAGCTGGATATCGCGCGAGGAAAGAAAGAGGGCGTGGCCGCCGAGCTGGAACGCGCCCACCTCGAACGAGACGCGGGTGCGGGTCGAGCTCTTGGCGAAGATCATTCCGAGCGTCTTGCCGGCCAGCGGCCGCTCGCGGTATTCGCCGCATTTCATGCGCGCCGCGAGCTCGAGCAGCGCGATGAGCTCGGGCCGGCTCAGGTCGGGGATGGCGAGGAAGTCGCGCTTCTGTTGCCGGGGCCGTTCTCGGGAGGCATGCATGGGCCGTTCACGGAGGCGTGTGGGTACCCGTCGCGCGGATTGTAGTGGGGGAGGACGGGGGCAGCAAGGTGAGCGAAGCGGCGAATGCGCGGGTGAGTTCGGCGATGAGGTCGGCGTCGTCGAGCGCCGCCTCGGCGCCGCGGCCGAAGAGCACCGCCTCCTTCGCGGCGCCGTCGAGCATGAGGAGAGCGACGGCGATGGCGCGCTCGGGCCGCGGGTGCGTCAACTCGGCGCGGCGCGCGAGGAAGAGCGCGGTGAGCCGCGCCGCGAAGTCGGCGTCGGCCGAGGCGACATCGGCCGTGACGGCATCGGGTCGGGTGCGCGCGTGGAGGTAGAGCGCGCTCAGCAGTCGTCTATGCGCGCGGTAGCCCTCGACCAGGAGCCGGACGACTCGCTCGGCGAGGCCGCAGGCGTCGAGGCGGGCGCACCGCTCGTCGCTCAACGCACGGGCGCTTGCCCCGCGGGCGCGGGCGAAGAAGTCGGCGGCGAAGGCCGCGACCAGCGCGTCGCGATCGGCAAAGCGGGTGTAAATGGTGCCGACAGCAATGTTCGCCTTCTGTGCCACCTGGCCGACAGTGAGTCCCGCAACGCCCCGCTCGGCGATGACTTGCCCTGTTGCTCGCATCAGCCGGTCGAGCGTGGCGCGGCTTCGGCTCTGGCGGGGAGGCGCGTGGGCCACAGGCATCGCCGGGCCTTCAGTCTCAATGAATTATGAACATGAATATTGCTTCAATATCGGATAAGCTAAACCGATGTCAACCCACAGCGACCTGCCGAGATTGACTGTCGCAGCCTCGCGGGTAGTTTGACCCCGCCGACCCGCACGTCACGCCCCCACAATCCCGTTGCCCCGGAGAACGCGCATGTCCCGGCCCAAGCGTCGCCGACTCGCCTCCCGTCCCCTGTCCGTTTTGGCCATCGCTTTCGCCCTCTCCGGCGTCCCGCCCGCTGCCGCTCCCGCCACCGCGCAGGACGTCACGGTCATTCGCGCCGCGCGGCTGCTCGATGTGACGAGCGGCGAGCTGGTGACGCCGGGTGTCGTCGTGGTCGAGAAGGACCGGATCCGGAGCATGGGGCCCGACGGCGTCCCGGCGGGTGCCCGTAGCATCGACCTCGGCGACGCGACGCTCCTCCCCGGCTTCATCGACGCGCACGTCCACCTCACCTTCGACATCGGCGGCGATTGGCTCACCCGCCCGGTCCGGGAGACCGCGGCGGACGAGGCGCTCCGCGGCGCGCACAACGCGCGCACCACGCTGCTCGCCGGCTTCACCACCGTGCGAAACGTCGGCGCGGGCGGGTTCAGCGACGTCGCGCTCATGCACGCGATCGACCGCGGCCTGGTGGATGGCCCCCGGATCGTGCCGGCCGGCCACGCCATCGGCATCACCGGCGGCCACTGCGACGCCACCGGCTGGGCGCCCGGCATCCTGGAGCTCGGCCCCGAGGAGGGCGTCGCCGACGGCGTGGATGAAGCGGTGAAGGCGGTGCGCTACCAGATCAAGCACGGCGCCCAAGTCATCAAGGTGTGCGCCACCGCCGGCGTGCTCTCCTACGATGCGACGCTCGGCGCGCAACAGCTCTCGGACGAGGAGCTCAAGGCCATCGTGGACGAGGCGTATCGCCACGGGCTCAGGGTGGCGGCGCACGCGCACGGCACCGCGGGCATCAAGGCGGCCGTGCGCGCCGGCGTCACCTCGATCGAGCACGGCTCCATCCTCGACGACGAGGCGATCCGCCTCATGAAGGAGCACGGGACCTGGCTCGTCCCGACCGCGTACCTGCTCACCCGCATCAAGGCGGACGATCTGCCGCCGCCGCTCGCCGCCAAGATGCGCGAGGCCGTCCCACTCGCGCAGGCGAGTCACCGCAAGGCCATCCGCGCCGGCGTCAAGATCGCCTTCGGCACCGACGCCGCGGTCTATCCGCACGGCGAGAACGCGCACGAGTTCGCGGTGTACGTGGGCTACGGCATGCGGCCCATCGACGCGCTCCGCACCGCCACGGTGAACGCCGCGGACCTGCTCGGCGTGACCGACCGCGGCGTGCTGGCGCCCGGCAAGCTGGCCGACATCGTCGCCGTGCCGGGCGACCCGCTCCGCGACATCACCGCGACCGAGCGGGTGAGCTTCGTGATGAAGGGTGGGGTGGTCTACAAGATGTAGCGGCGGAGATCGTCGTCGTTCACGACCTTGGCCAGGCGCTCGCGCACCGTGGGCGCGTCGAACAGGATCCGCTTCTCGGGAAAGTCGGGCAGATCGAAGAGCAGGTCCTCCATCAGCGTCGCCATGACGGTGTGGAGGCGGCGCGCGCCGATGTTTTCCATCCGATCGTTCGCCACGAACGCCACCCGCGCGATCTCGGCGATGCCGTCGGGGGTGAACTGGAGCTCCACTCCCTCGGCGGCCACCAGCGCGTGGTACTGCCGGGTGAGCGCGTTCTCCGGTTCCGTCAGGATGCGGACGAAATCGTCGCGGGTGAGCGGCTGCAGCTCGACCCGGATGGGAAAGCGCCCCTGGAGCTCGGGGATCAGGTCCGACGGCTTGGACACGTGGAACGCGCCGGCCGCGATGAAGAGGATGTGGTCGGTGCGCACGTAGCCGTAGCGGGTCTGCACCGTCGAGCCCTCGACGATCGGGAGCATGTCGCGCTGCACGCCCTCGCGCGAGACGTCGGGTCCCATGGACGGGCCGCGCTCGCCCGCGATCTTGTCGATTTCGTCGATGAAGATGATGCCGTGGTTCTCGACCCGGTCGAGCGATTCGTTCACCACGTCGTCCATGTCGACCAGCTTCTTCAATTCTTCATCGATCAGCACCCGGCGGGCGTCGGGTACCCTGAGGGTGCGCCGCTTCTTCCGCTTGGGGAGCATCTCCTGCAGCATCTCGGTGAAGTTGAAGTCGGCCCCTTCCATGCCCTGCGGCGGCTGCATCAACTCGAGCATCGGGAAGCTCTGCGGCGTCATCTCGATCTCGACCTCGCGCTCGTCCAGCCGCCCGGTGGCAAGCATGTCCCGCAGCTTCTCTCTCGACCGCTTCCTTCGCTCGTCTTCGATCTCCAGCCCCCGCTCCGCCTTCGCCTGCCCGCTCGCCGAGACCACGAACACAGAGGGCTCGGCCTTCTCACCCGGTACCGCCTTTTCCGCCTTTACCGCCCCTCCCGTCTGGGGTGCAGGCGGAGGGAGGAGGAGATCCAGCAAGCGCTCATCGGCCCGTTGCTCCGCCTGCGGATATACCTCGTCCTCCCGCTCGGTGCGGACCATATTGATCGCCGCGTCGACCAGGTCGCGGATCATCGACTCGACGTCGCGGCCCACATAGCCCACCTCGGTGAACTTCGAGGCCTCGACCTTGATGAACGGCGCGCCCGCGAGCCGCGCGAGCCGCCGAGCCACTTCGGTCTTGCCGACGCCGGTGGGACCGATGAGGATGATGTTGTAGGGGGTGATCTCGTCCCGGATGTCGTCCGCGGCCTGGGCACGGCGCCAGCGGTTCCGCACCGCGATGGCAACGGCGCGCTTGGCCGCGTCCTGGCCCACGATGTAGCGGTCCAGCTCGGCCACGATCTGGCGGGGCGGCATTTCCTCGAGCCACGGGAGCGGCGGCTGCTCCTCGGTCGGCGCAGGGGCGTTAGGGGCGGGGACGGTTGTGGCCATGGCTGAAGCGTAAGGGAACCGCGGGAAACAGTAAACCGAGCGACTCAGGGCAGCTCGAGGATGGTGATGTTCCGGTTGGTATAGACGCAGATGTCGGCGGCGATGTCGAGCGAGCGCTGCACGATGTCGCGGGCGCCGACGGCCGGATCGGGCAGCAGCGCGCGCGCGGCGGCCAGCGCAAAGTTGCCGCCCGAGCCCACGGCCACGATCCCGTCGTCCGGCTCGATCAGCTCCCCGGCGCCGCTCAAGAGAAAGCTGTGCTCCAGATCCGCCGCGACGAGGAGCGCCTCCAGCCGCCGCAGCACGCGGTCGCTGCGCCAATCCTTGGCCAATTCCACCGCGGCGCGCGGAAGGTTCCCGGGATACCGATCGAGCTTCTCCTCGAACTTTTCGTAAAGCGTGAGCGCATCCGCCACCGACCCCGCAAACCCGGCCAGCACCTTTCCGCCCTTGAGCGTGCGCACCTTCACGGAGCGCGACTTCATCACCGTATCGCCGATGCTCACCTGGCCATCGCCGCCAAGGGCGATGCGACCGCCTTTGCGGACGGTAAGGATGGTGGTTCCGTGGAACGTCGGATGGACGCCGTGCATGGGACCTCGTTGTCAGCTAGGCGGTAAGCCGCTACCGCCCTTACCGCCGACTCGACCGCCTGGTCAACCTTCCTCGTTCAAGCTCTGGGATGCGCACGGGCATAGACGCCCTTCAACCTTTCCACGCTCACATGGGTGTACACCTGCGTCGTGCTGAGCGATGCATGTCCCAACAGCTCCTGCACCGCCCGCAGGTCCGCGCCGGCGTCGAGCATGTGGGTCGCGAAGGTGTGGCGGAGCGAATGGACCCGGAGCCCGTCGCCGCCTACCGCATCGAAGAGGAGATGCATCCGGCGCTGCACGCCACGCGGCGGTAAGCGCCGGCCGCGGACACTCATGAAGAGCGCCCGTGGGTCCGCGCCCTTGCCCGGCGGCTGCTGCTCCCTGAGCCGAAGATAGCGGCGGAGGGCGAGGACCGCGCGCGAGCCCACCGGCACGATGCGCTCCTTGCGCCCCTTCCCGCGCACCTTCGCCTGGTCCGACAACAGGTCCACGTCGCCCAGATTGAGACCAGCCAGCTCGGACAGGCGCATGCCGGTGGAATAGAACAGCTCCAGCATCGCGAGGTCCCGCGCGGCGAGCAGGTCGCCGCCTTCGGCGCGCTGTTCCGCCCAGGCGAAGAGCGCCTCCATCGTGGCGCGGTCGAGATGCGACGGCAACCGCTTCTCGATCCGCGGCACCTTGGCGACGCGCGCCACGTTCACGGCGAGCCCATGGTGCACCTGCAGGTACCGGAACAGGCCGCGCACTGCGGAGAGCGCACGAGCGGCCGAGCGCTTGGAGAGCCCGCGGCGCTGCATGTCGCCCAGAAATCCGCGAAGGCCGGCGCGATCGACCGACTCGCAGCTCCAGTCGGCGCCGTAGTGTCGGTCGCAGAAATCCATGAACGCATCGAGGTCGCGCCGATATGCGATCACGGTGTTGGGCGACTGATTGCGCTCGACCTCCGAGTGCGCCAGAAATTCGGACACGAGATGGCGGACCGACTCGCCGCCCATCGTCAGAGCCCTTCTGCCCATGCCTCGAACTCCGCAATCGCGCGCTCCGCCAGCCGCGCACGCCTCGTCTCCTTCTTCACCTTTTCGGGCAGCGGATCCAGCAGGCCGAAGTTCGCGTTCATCGGCTGAAAGTGGCGCGGGTCCGCCTCGCGAAGATAGCGGTAGAGGCCGCCGAGCATGGTGGTGGGCGGCGGGACCGCAGCCGGTCGGCCTTCGAGCCGGCGCGCGAGGTTGATGCCCGCGAGGAGCCCCGTGCCGAGCGATTCGGTGTAGCCCTCGACGCCGGTCATCTGGCCCGCGAGGAAAATCCGGTCGTCGTCATGAAGCGTGAGCGCCGTGCCGAGGCACGCGGGGCTGTTGACGTAGGCGTTCCGATGGATGCTGCCGTAGCGGAGATACTCCGCCGCGCCGAGGCCCGGAATCGTCGAGAACACCCGTTGCTGCTCCGGAATCCTGAGGCGCGTCTGAAAGCCCACCAGGTTCCACATCTGTCCCACGCGGTCCTCGCGCCGGAGCTGCACGACGGCGTGCGGCTCGCGCCCGGTGCGCGGATTGGGCAGGCCCACCGGCTTCATCGGTCCGAAGCGGAGCGTCTCGGGGCCGCGGCGCGCCATCTCCTCGATCGGCAGGCAGCCCTCGAAATACGGCACCTGGTCGAATTCGTGGGCGGTAAACTGGTCGGCCGTGGCGAGCGCATCCACGAACGAGGCATACGCGCCGGCGTCGAGCGGGGCGTTGAGGTAGTCCGCGCCGTCGCCCTTGCCGTACCGCGAAAGCGCGTAAAGCGCGCCGCGGTCGAGCGATTCGTCGGCGACGATGGGCGCGATGGCATCGTAGAACGCGAGCGCGGAGGCGCCGAGCCGCGCAGCGAGCGCGGCACCCAGCCGTTCCGAGGTGAGCGGGCCCGTCGCGATTACCGCGGGCGACGGCAGCTCCGCCACCTCCTCGCGCACCAGCGTGACGTTGGGGTGAGCCGACACGCGATCGTGCACGGCGCGCGAGAACAGTTCGCGATCGACGACCAGCGCCGCACCGCCGGGCACCTGCGCCTCCTCGGCGCAGCAGAGCAGCAGGCTGCCCAGCCGCCTGAGCTCCGCCTTGAGCAGTCCGTGTGCGTTGGTGAGTTCCCGCGACTTGAACGAGTTGCTGCAGACCAGCTCCGCCAGACGATCCGAGGCATGGGCCGCAGTGCGCACCCGCGGCCGCATTTCGTAGAGGGTCACCCGGACGCCCCGCTCGGCCAGGGCCCAGGCGGCCTCGCATCCCGCCAGCCCGCCGCCCACGACCGAAGCCTTCACCCGACGGCTGCCCTCACGTGAGCGCCATCTCCTCCGGTTCGACGGCGACGATGCGGTGACCGCACTTGAGGCAGGTGCGCACCTCACCCTCGGCCTTGGTCACCTTGCGCTCGAGTCCCACCCATCCACAGGTCGGGCACTCCTCGGCCACGGGGCGGTTCCAGGTGGAGAAGTCGCACGCCGGGTAGCGCACGCACCCCCAGAACGACTTGCCGCGCTTGGTGCGCCGCTCGGCCAGATCGCCCTCGAGGCACTTGGGGCACTTCATGCCGAGCGGCACCGCGCGGGTGCCTTTGCACTCGGGGTAGCGCGTGCAGGCGAGGAACTCGCCGAACCGACCGGTCTTGATGACCATCGGCGCCTGACAGAGGTGGCACTTCGCGTCGGTGGGACGGTCCGGCGCCTTGTCCTTCCGGAGCGACTTGGCGTAGTCGCAGCCGTCCTTGTACTTCTCGCAGGCGAGGTACGGACCGAACCGGCCCGTGCGGAGCTCGACGCGCCGCCCGCATTTGGGACACCGCTCGCTCGCCAGCCGCTCGGGCGAGAGGCCGTGTGCCTCGGCCACCAGCGCGTTGATGTCGACGGCCTCGAGCGCGCGGGTGAAGGGATCGTAGAAGTCGCTCAGCACCCGCTGCCAGGGCAGCTCGCCTTCCTCGATCTTGTCCAGCTCGGTCTCCATGCCGGCGGTAAACCCGACGTCGAAGATCTCGGGGAACTTGCTCACCATGACCCGCTCGACCGTCTCACCGAGGGAAGTGGGGAAGAACCGCCGGCTCTCGATCTTCACGTATTCGCGGGCCGAGAGCGTGGAGATGATGGCACTGTAGGTCGACGGCCGGCCGATGCCAAGCCGCTCCAGCTCCTTCACCAGGCTGGCCTCGGAGAACCGCGGCGGGGGCTCGGTGAAGTGCTGGTTCGGCGTGATCTTCTCGACGCCCACCTTGTCGCCGCGCTCGAGCGCCGGGATGGGCGAGAGGTCCTCGACCGCCTTGCCGTCTTCCGGCTCGCGCCCCTCGAGGTAGAGCACATGGTATCCGTCGAACACGAGCACGGAGCCCGTCGCCCGGAACAAATATTTGCCCAGGTCGAAGTCCACGATCGTCATGTCGTAGACCGCCGGCATCATCTGCGAGGCGACGAAGCGCTGCCAGATGAGCTGGTAGAGCCGGAACTGATCGGGCTCGAGGAAAGGCTGCACGTCTTCCGGCCGGTGACGCACGTCGGTCGGGCGGATGGCCTCGTGGGCATCCTGCACCTTGGCGGCGCGCCGCGCCGAATACTGGTTGGGCGCGTCGGGCAGGTAGGCCTTGGCGTAGTTCGCGGCGATGAAATCCCGGACCGACTTGATGGCGGCATCGGACACGCGGACCGAGTCGGTGCGCATGTAGGTGATGAGGCCCACCGGCCCCTCGGCGCCGATGTCGATGCCCTCGTACAGGTCCTGCGCCGCGCGCATGGTGCGCCGCGAGGAGAAGCCCAGCCGCTTGGCCGCTTCCTGCTGGAGCGTGCTGGTGGTGAACGGCGCGCCGGGGCGCTTGTGGCGCTGCTTGCGCTCGACGCTCGACACGGTCCAGGTGAGACCGGGCGTGCTCACGCTACGCGCACTCGCGATCGGCTCGGCCGGCGCGACCTGATCGGAACGCGTGCCTGCCAAGACCGCCTCGATCACCTTCCGTGCGTCGTCCGCGCTGTGGAGCTGCGGCTTGTGGCCGTCCACCTTGTGCAGCGATGCCTCGAACTCCTGGCCGTCCGCGGCGCAGAGCGCCTCGATGCTCCAGTACTCCTGCGGCTTGAACGCGCGAATTCCGCGCTCGCGCTCGACGATGAGCCTGAGCGCCACGGTCTGTACCCGCCCGGCCGAGAGGCCGGTCTTGATGCTCTTCCAGAGGAGCGGGCTCGCCTTGTACCCGACCAGCCGGTCGAGGATGCGCCGGGCCTGCTGGGCGTTCACCTTCTGCTCGTCGATGTCCCCCGGGCTCCGCATCGCCGCCTTCACGGCGTCCCGGGTGATCTCGTGAAAGAGGACCCGATGGGTGGGCACCGAGCGGTCGAGCTGGCTCGCCACGTGCCAGGCGATGGCCTCGCCCTCCCGGTCGGGGTCGGTGGCGAGAAAGACCTCGCGGGCGGACCGCGCGGCCTTTTTGATTTCGCTGAGCGTCTGGCTCTTTCCTTTGATAATGACGTATTCGGGCGTGAACGTGCCGCCCTCGATGTCGACGCCGAGCTTCCGGGTGGGGAGATCGCGCACGTGGCCCACGGTTGCCTTGACCGCGTAGCCCGAGCCCAGGTACTTGCCGATCGTCTTGGCCTTCGTGGGCGACTCGACGATGACGAGGCTCCCGCCGCGCCGACGGCCCCCGTCGGCAGCAGCACCGTTGCCGGCCGCGTGCTTGGTACGGGGCTTAGATCCGCCTCCCCGAGCCGGCTTCCCGGTAGACGTCGCGGGCTTCAGGGCAGGCTTCGAGGGCGCGCTCCCGGCTGCGCGCTTCCGCGGTTTGGTGGCCTTCTTCTTAGTGCTAGGCATGTGTCAGTGTAGCCATCCCGGTCAAAACAGGGTCAACGGCGACCCGGAGCAAGAAAGACCGGCCGCCGCCTGTTGGCAAGGAATTGCCCGTAAGTTTTAGCGTATCAGTAATTTACCACCCTGCAGCCTCTCGCGCGATGCGAGCGACGTTCTGGGCTACGACAGGCGCCGGGTCTTGGTCGGTGACGAGGACGTGGTCGGCCCGATCGTAGAACGGTGCTCTGGCGAGGAGGAGCTCGCGCATGCGGGCGACGGGATCCTCTCCCATGAGCAGCGGCCGCACCTCGCCCTGCCCGCTCCGCTTGGCGGCGGTGGCGGCGTCGCACTTGAGATAGATGATGATACCCACCCCGCGCGCCGCATCCAGCTCACCCGCCTGGGCGGCCCACCCGCCGCCAGGCACCAGCACGAGGGGCGGCCCGCCGAGCGCCGCCTGCACGGCGCCGCGCTCCATGCTCCGGAACTCAGCCTCGCCGTACTTGCCAAAAATCTGGCTGATCGGCATGCCCATCTGGCGCACCAGAAAGGCGTCCACATCCATCCCCGACGTGCCGAGTGCCTCCGCGGCGAGCTTGCCGACAGTGCTCTTGCCGGACCCGGGCAGACCCACGAGCACCACGTGGCGCGGCATCAGTCGGGCGCCGCCTCGGCCCGGAGCGCCCGCCAGCGCTCGCCAAGTGCCGCGAGGTATCCGGAAACGTTGCGCTTCATCTCACCCAGGCTGTCGCCGCCGAACTTCTCCAGCATCGCGTCGGCCACGACGAGTGCCACGAGCGCTTCGGCGATGACGCCCATGGCAGGCACGGCCGTCACGTCCGACCGCTCGCTCTGCGCGCTGGCCGGGCCGCCGGAGGTGAGATCCACGGTCGGCAGCGGTGACATCAGCGTCGAGATCGGCTTCATCGCTACTCGAACACGCAGCGGTTCCCCCGTGGTGATGCCGCCCTCGAGGCCGCCGGCGTTGTTGCTGCGTCGCTGAAAGCCGGCGCGGGCGTCGCCGCCGCGCGGCGCCGTGCCGGGCGGATCCGCATCGATCGGGTCATGCACTTGGGAGCCCGGGCGCCGCGCGGCCTCGAAGCCCAGGCCGATCTCGACGCCTTTCACGGCGGGAATCGACATGAGCATGCCGGCGAGCCGCCCGTCGAGCTTGCGGTCCCAGCTCACGTGGCTGCCGAGCCCGACGGGGACGCCGCGCGCCACGATCTCCACTTCGCCGCCCAGCGTGTCGCCTTCCTTCTTGGCGCGGTCGATCCGCCCGATGATCTCGGCTTCGACGGCAGGGTCGAGGACGCGAATCTCGGAGCGGTCCGCGGCCTCGTTGAGCGGCGAGGGCAGCTCGGCCGGCGGCGCCGCGCGCACGCCGCCAAGCGACACCACATGGCTGCCGACCTCGACGCCAAACTCGTCCAGCAACCGGCGAGCGAGGGCGCCTGCCGCTACTCGCGCAGTGGTCTCGCGCGCGCTCGCGCGCTCCAGGATGTCTCGGGCGTCGACCCGGTCGTACTTGAGCACCCCGGCCAGATCCGCGTGGCCGGGGCGCGGGCGGGTGACGCGGCGGCGGCGCAAGCCACCGGGCGTTCCCTCGGCAGCCATCACATCCTCCCAGTTGGCCCAGTCGCGATTGGCGATGAGCATCGCCACCGGCGAGCCGAGCGTCTCGCCGTTGCGCACGCCGGCGAGCCACTCGATCCGGTCGCGCTCGATCTTCATCCGCGCGCCGCGGCCGTAACCCATCATGCGGCGCGCGAGATCGCGATCGACCGCGTCGGCGGTGATCGGGAGCCCCGCCGGCAATCCCTCGACGATCGCGACGAGCGCCTTGCCGTGCGACTCGCCCGCGGTGGTGAACCTGAGATGCACGTGTCTGTCCTGTTCCGGAAAACGATCGAGCCCGACGCGTGGCCGGGCTCGATTCTACCAATTCGACCGCACCCGGCCAAGGGCCTGACGCGCCGCTCAGCTTCCCGTGGGCGCGTCGTCCACCACGCGGGGCGTCACCAGGATCATCAGATCGCGCCGCCGCTCCTGGTTCGACGTGGTCCCGAAAAGGCCGCCCACGATCGGCAGCTGCGAGAGCAGCGGGATGCCCGAGCGCGTGCGGTTCACCTCGGTGATGGTGAGGCCGCCGATGACCGCGGTCTCGCCGTCGTTCACCAGCAGCTGATTTTCGGTCGTCTGCTTGGTGAAGTTGAAGCCGAACTGCGACGCCGGCAGGTCCTGCACCGCAGAGCGCTCCGTGCGGAGCTGCATCAGGATCTGGCCGCTGTTGGTGAGGTGCGGCGTGACCGTGAGCCGGATGCCGGTCTCCTTGAACTGCACCTGCTGCACCGCGACGGCCGAGCCCTGCTGCGGCGGCGCGCCGGGCACCGGCGTTTCCTCGCCGACCAGGATGTCGGCGCGGCGGTTATCGAGCGTGCTGATGGTCGGCTCGGCTTGGATGTCGGCGAGCTGCTGCTGCTGCAAGGCGCTCAGGAAGGCGGTGATGGTGTTGCCGCCCAGGATGGTCGAAAAGACCAGGTCGAGCGCCGAGTTGTCCACCCGGCCGTTGGCGTTGCCGATGAGCGAGAGCGTGTTGCCACCCAGATCGACGAAGCCGCTCCCGCCCTGCGGGCCCAGGGGCACGCCGCCTGACGGCGGGGGCTGCGAGACCAGGTTGTTGAAGAACTGGTTGCGGGTGCTCAGGTCGTAGCGCAGGCCGAGCCGCTCGAGATCAGTCCGATCCACGAAGATGATCTTCGCCTTGATGAGGATCTGCGGCGTCTTCCGGTCCAGATTGGCGACGAAGTGGGTGATTTCGTCGATGCGGCTCCGGGTGTCGGTGACGATGAGGCTGCTCGAGGCCGAATCGGCGATCACGCGGCCGCGGCCCTTGGTGAGCAGGGTCTCGACCGACTTGGTGATCTGGCCGAGCGGCGTGTAGTTGATGGGCACCGTGCGCGACTCGAGCGGCTCGAGCGAATCGAGCGCCGCGAGCGCCTGGGGCGAGTCAACCCGGATGATCCCACCCGACATCTCGGTGGCCGAGAGGCCCTGGGTGGCGAGGATCGCCTGAAAGGCCTGGTCCCACGGCTGGTTCTTGATCTCGGCGGAGACGTCACCCTTGATGTCCTTGCCGAGGATGATGGTGCGGCCGCTGAACGCGGCGAAGCCCGCGACCACGTCCGCGACGGTGGCGTGGTCCCAGGTGACCGTGATGCGCGGCTGGTCATTCGGGAGGCGGAGGCCCGTCTGGGTGTGGATCGCGGCGGGCTCCACCCTGACTTCCGGCTGCCGAGCCGGGGCGCCGAGTTCCCGCGCCGCGTGTGCCGGCGGCTCCGGCTTGGCTGCGACCGCATCCGCCATGGCGACGGCGGGAGCGGTCGACGACCAGGCCGCGAACGACTTGTCGGTCTCGAAGCCCACCCGGACTTCCTCCGCCGTCCGCTCGAGCTTGTACGACCTGATTCCGTCGAGGTCGAGCACGACGCGCACAACGTCGGGCTTGAACTGGGAGTAGCGCAGGTTCACCACGCCGCCGCGGTTGGCGCCATCATACGCCGCGCCGCCCGCCGCGTTGAGGTGCGCGCCCTTGAGGTCGAGGACGAGCCGGTCGGGCGAACGCAGCATGAAATCGCGCACCTCCACGGCCCCCTGGATGTTCACCACCACCTCCGCGCGGCCCGGCGACGGCTGCACGCTGACGCCGGTGACCTCGCCGTTCGCGGGGCCGCCCGTGCCGGGGCCGCCCTCGGCGAGCAACGGCGAGGGAGCCCCGGCCAGCGCGGCGGCGGCGAGTACGCACGCTCCGCGGCGCAGCAAACGAGTGAGTCGCGTCATTGGGTGGCGTCCTCCTGCTTGCGCAGCGAGAGAGTTTCCTGCCGTTCGACCCCGAAATCCTGAATGGTGAACACGACGTCCTTCGCCCGGATCTGGGTCACCCGCAGCCGGCCGAGCTGATCGCCGCTGCGAAGCTTGTGGCGCTTGCCGTCGGTCTTGTCGCGGAGCACAGCGACGCTCCCGGCGGGCGAGTACATGTCTTCATAGATGGCGACGAGCTGCAGGTCGCTCAGCTCGGGGCCTACGTGCGCGCTCTTGATGAGCGACGCGAAGGGATCGCGCGGCGCCCCGCTGTAGGCAAACATTTCGCGCGCCACCTGGGTCTCAGCAGGATCGTTGAGCGAATCCACGGCGGCGCTGTCCCCGTGCGCGGGCGCGGCGGCGGGCGGCGTTGGCGCCGGTACCGTTGTCGCGGCTGGAGGCGCGGCCGGTGTGGCGGGCGACGCAGCGGCCGCCACCGCGAGCCGCGCGTGCGACACCGCGGCCGCCGCCATGGCCCTGGTGCCCGAATCTGCCGGCGCCTTCTCCTGGCCGTACGCCGCGCCGGGCGCGGCGAGGGTCGCGGCGACGAGCAGGCCTGCCACCCACCGGTTAGGTGCCACTGGCGTCTCCTTCGGCTCCGGCCGCGTTGGACTTGACGTACGTGCGGATCTGGAACTTCGCCTCGAGCAGCGCGCCGGAGGTGTCGCCCAGCGCGTGGGCCGCGGCCTGATTGGCGGCGGCGAGCGAGACGTCCTGCGGCACGATGATGCGCTGCAGGCTCGCCACGTCGGCGAGGAACTCACCGATCTGATCGTAGTGCCCGATGACCGACATCGTGTACCGATAGGTGTCGAACGGTACCGGACCGCTCTCGACCGGGAGCGGCACGACCTGCGACAGCGTGACGCCGCGGATCTTGCCGCGGGTGGAGATGTCGTCGAGCAGGTTCGGCACCTCGTTCCGCTCCGGCACGAGGCGGCGGAGGAGGCCGAGGCTCGAGCGGTAGCCGTCGAGCTTGCGGCGGAGGTCTTCGACGGTGCCGCGCGCCAGCTCCTGCTTGGCCTTGGCGGTCTGCGCCTCGAGGTCGGCGATCGAGTCCTTGATCGTCTGGATCCGCTCGCGCTTGGCGGAGATGCCGTTTACGGTGACGCCGCCGGCCAGCTCGATGCCGTAGTATCCGACGTACCCGACGAGCAGTGCCAGCAGCACCGCGCAGGCCGGGATCAGCTTGGAGTTGGAGGTGGCCACGCTTACCTCACCGACTGGCTCAAGGGAACCGTCCGGACGTAGGCCGAGTCGGCCTGCTTGAAGGAGGCCCGAATGGTGAATGCGGTGATCGCGCGGTTCTGCTCGACCACGGTGGCGGCGGAAATCGGCGTCACGTCGGTAATCCAGGGCGACGCTTCGAGCTGCCGCAGGAAGCGGGTGTAGGCCTGGATGTCCACCGTGCGCCCATCAATCTGGAATGCGAGCGGCGGGCGCGCGGTATCCGCTGGCGCGGCCGCCGCGTTCTTGGCATTGGCCGGCCCCGGCGGAGGCGGCGGCGGGGTCGGCGCCGCGGTGGGCGACATGTCCACCAGCCAGGTGAAAGGCGGAAGCGCCTTGGTCACCTCGTCGAGCACATGGGGCCAGACGTAGCGGTCGCCGTCCACGCTCCGGATGGTCCTGATCTGGGCGACGATCGAGTCGCGAATCAGCTCCTGCTTGTGCTTCTCCGCGAGGAAGGTCCGGAACCGCTGGTTCTCCGCGCGGGTGGACTCGAGCTCGGGCTCGAGCGCGCCAAGCTGGTGGGCGGTGCCGAGCCACATGCCGCCCACACCGAGCACCACGATTACCCAGCTCGCCGCCACCACCATGAGCATCGGGTCCTTGACACTGGCGCCAAGGCCCTTCATCCGCTCGGTGACGCCGGCGAGCGGCGAACCGGCGCGCTTGCGCTTGAGCCCGGGCCGGAGATTGACCGTGATCATGGGATGTCGCGTCCGATGGGAGTGATCACGCGGCCGCCCTGAGTGCGAGGCCGATGGGGAGCATCAGTAGCGGAGCCACTTCGTCCACGTCCATCGCACCGAAGACGCCCTCGGCCACCTGGAGGCGCTCGAGCGGATTGGCCGGCTGCACCGGGAGCCGCAGCCGATCGCCGAGCACGCGATTGAGCCGCGGAATACGGGAGCCGCCGCCCGTCGTGAAGAGCCGGGCGATGCCACCGGCGGAGCGGCTCGCGCTCTGGAGGAATGCGGCGGCGCGCTCGATGCCCACGGCCAGCTCTTCCCCGCGGCTCGCGAGGAACGGCTCGAGCACGTCGTTCGGCTCGTTGCCCTGGAGCAGCTTGTCGGCGTCGGCGGCGGAGAGGCCGCGCTCGCGCTGGAGGTCCTCCCGGAAGCGGCGGGTGCCGACCGGGATGTCCCGCGTGAGGACGGGAATGCCGTCGTCGAGGATGTTGATGTTGGTCGTCTCGTGACCGATGTTGACGAGCCCGACGACGCCGCGCATGGCCTCGGGGTAATTCACCTCGAAGGCGTTGTGGAGCGCGAAGGCGTCGACGTCGATGATGCGGGGCTCGAGCCCCACCTCGGAAAGCAGCGTGAGCTTGGTCTCGATCAGCTCCCGCTTGGCGGCGACGAGCAGCACGGTCATCTGGAGCCCCTCGCCCTCAGGGTCCAGGATCTGGAAGTCGAGCTCGACGTTGTCCATGTCGAAGGGGACGTGCTGCTCGGCCTCCCAGCGGATGACCTCGCGCGCCTCGGTCTCCTTCATCCGATCCATCTGGATCTTCTTGATGATCACGTCGCGGCCGCCGACGGCGGTGACGACCTGCTTGGCCTTGATTCCCGCCGAGGCCATGAGGGACCTGATGGCCTCGGCCACGAGCGCCGGGTCCATGACCTCGCCCTCGACAATGGCATCGTTGGCGACGTGGGTGAACGCCACCTTCGTCAGGACGGGCTCGCCGGAGCGATGCGACACGGCCACGAGCTTGATGAGCCCGCTCCCGATGTCGAGGCCCACGGTGGTCGAGTTGCGACCAAACAGTGCCATAGGTGCCCGATGGTTGGGGGGTTGCGAATGAGCTACGCCAGTCCGGGCCGAAGCCAATGTCCGTCGCGAACGGGCCTTTGTTCAACTCATCCGAGCGCAAAGCGTAGCATTTTCGCGATGCCCATGAGCATCGGTTTGCAGCGGAGGTGCAACCCATGTGCCGGGGGCTGGTGCGGCGCGGAAGGCGGTGAAGGCAAACGGGTTAGGCCGCTACTCCAGGGTCAAATGGTGAAGGGGGCCGAGCGGCCCCCTTCCCTTTCGCAACCGGATTCTCGCAATGCCATGGCGGGGCTTTCGGTCAGAAGACCGGCGTCCATGAGCGGCCGGCAAGCGGGCGCGCGACCGCGCTCTGTTGGAGCACATACGCGAGCGCGCACTGCGAATACGATACGACTGGTGTACCCGAGAAGCTGGTCTGGTCTCCGATGTCGGCGTTCTCGGCCAGGATCGAGCCGGTCACGTTGCTCGTGCCGTTACCGGTCTTGACCTGCCCCGTTGCGATCACGAGGCCAACCCACTGGAATCCGCCGGCGATGGAAAGATCGCCCTCGACCAGCAGAATGCCCTGGCCTCGGCCCTGGGAGTTGAACTTGGCATTGCCGTTGATGTACACCACCGGTGCGTAGTTGGTGCATGCGGACACGTACGTCCCGGTGCGGAGCGGCTCACCCCAGTTCGACATGTTGCTGCGGTCGCAGGTGGCCGGACTACCGGTGCTCACCGGCGCGATGTTGGTGAAGGTCACATAATTGCCGCTGCCGCTCCCGCCGGTGAAGTTGAGCGTGGCCACCTGCTTGAGCTGCTGGAACGGCGTTTGGAACGTCGCGGAGTTCACCGACGCGTCGTTCGGCACGGTCTGCGGCGTGCCCGCGATCGAGGGGTTGCCGTTGGTATTGATCGTACCGCTGGACCGGATACCTGCCTGGTCCGGGGCGGTCGCGCAGCCGCTCCAGCCGGATGGGTTCGTGTTGGCGCCCTGGATGGCGGCATTACCGCCCACCTGCACGTTGCCGCCCGCGGTTACCGCCGCGTTCACGACCACATTCGCCTTGAGCAGGCGGAGCACCGAGGCGAGCGTCTGCTTCGTCCCGTTGCTCGTGCCCCACGAGGTGACGACGAACAGGCTCGGGTTGACGGACGTGGTGGGCGCCACGGTGTAGCTGTCGACCGCGCCGCTCGCGAGCGCCGGCCCGGCGATCACTCCGCTCGTGCTCGGCGCCGTGAGCGAGTTCCACGCCGTGTTCCAGTTGGCCGTGGCGTCCTGCAGGCCAGCTTCGGCCGCCTCGGAAGCCTGGCTCGACGCCAGCGCGTTGTACGACGTGCGCTGCTCGAGCGTGCTCACGAAGAAGGTGCCGGCCACGATGGCACCGATCACGACCAGCGCCACGATCGCAATCACCAGCGCGATTCCGCGTTCGTCCTTGAGCTGCGACTTCCGCATGGCGTGCCCCCGGGGAATGGTCATCGCATGTTCCGGAGCTGGACCAGTGCGACGACGCTGTCGACCGCCTGCTGCTGCGTACCGTAGCCCGACGTGGTGACGTTCTGATCGGACACGCTGACGAAGGTGACCTGGATCGTGCGGACATTGGCATGATCCGTGGCGGTGTTGCCCGTGATCGCGGTGCCCGACTGGTCGTAATAGGCTAGGTTGAAGCCGTTGTTCGACGAGAGCGGACCGAGCACGGGTTGGCGCGTCGCCGAGGCGTCATTCACCGACTTGGCGCCGAGATAGTACTCGCTGCCCGACTGGTAAAGGCTGTACTGCATGCCCTCGAAGGTCCGCATCGGCGAGCCGATGGTGATCGAGGTCTGCGGTATCGGATCGCCGGTCGCGTTGAAGTCGGCGCCGACGGTGAACGACCGGGCGGCGGCGCCGCTCGGGCACGTCGTCGTGCTCGTGGCGGTGATCGCGCGGGAGACCCAGCGGTCGTCCGTGCTGATGGTCGGGTCGCCGTCGACGAAGAGCATGATGCTGTCGGTGGGCGACGTGTTCGGGGCGCGGAGGCTCGAGTAGTTGGTCGTCGTATCGACCACGACCTGGCCCGCGTTCACCTGGCAGATGATGCCGGCACTCCGCTGCGCGCGGAACGTGATGCTCGTGGCCTGCATGTCCTCGATGTCGGGGACCACCGTCGAGGGCGGGAAGACATCGTAGCCGATGGCGCGCAGCTCCGCCGGCACGATGAAGGCGCCCGCGCGCATGTTGGCCTGCATGTTCACGTGCTCGCTCTGCGCGCGCGACACGCGCTGGGTGGCGACCAGCAGCTTGTAGATGGACCCGACCACCGCCGTGAGCAGCAGCAGCGCCACCATCAGCTCGATCAGGGTAAAGCCTCGGCGAGAGCGCATGTCAGACGCACCCGATGTAGGTGGAAATCGTGAGGCTGCGCGTGCCGCCCTTGATCTTGTAGGTGGCGGTGACGCTGGCCGAGCGCGCCGAGCCCGTGGTGCCGACAGTCCAGGTGTAGCTCACGCCGCGCTTCGTGGTAGGGCCGCCGCTCGCGAAGCCGGCATCGGTGCAGCGGTTGCCGGACCCGTCCTTGATGGCCGCCGCCCGCCGGAGGTCGTCGAGCTTCTGCTCCGCGATCTGGTTGGCCAGTGTGACGACCCGCCCGCGCCCCACCTGGCGGGTGACCACCGCCGAGGAGCCCACCAGCGCGGTGATGCCCACGGTGAGGACGAGGATGGCCACCATCACCTCGACGATGGTGAAACCGCTCTGTCCGGTACGCACGCTCACTTGGTGATCCCTCCGTAGCCGTTGATCATCACCGAGTCGCTGAAGCTCCCGTTGCTCACCTTGACCGTCTGTTGGCTCGTGCCGAGCGGCGTCAGCATGCCGCGGTGGTCGAACGCCAGCGAGGTGGGGCTCGTGTTTGCGATGGTGGCCTGGTACGAGGTCGTGAGGTTCTGCATGGGGCCCACGGTGTCGGCGGTCGACCCGCTCAGAGCGACCTTGCGCGGTGAGCCCTCGATCCAGAGCGCCCCGGTGGTCGTGTTGAGCTTGACGGCCATGGTCCGGTTCTCGTTCACCGCCCGCACCTTGGCCTGCTGCAGGGTGCTGAGCACCGCGCTGCGCGCGCTCCGCAGGTTGCTCTTGATGAGCGTGGTGCGGACCTTGGGAAACGCATACGCCATAATGATCCCCGCCACGACGATGGCGACCAGGGTCTCGACCAGCGTAAAGCCCCGCCTGCTTGCTCTTGGCACCGTCACCTTCTCCTCGATCGAGTTGCACGGGTTGGTCGCACCGGCCAGAGGCAGGGCGCGTACCAGACGCTAAATGCTTGGGGAATAACGAGGTGATCTTTTTCGCGCGGGCGGGATCGTGCAGATGCGTGCGCGGAGTGCAAGAAATGGCGAGACGCTGGCCACCGCGCGCGGCTCAGTTGCGCTGCTGCCAGCGCCGCATCTTGTAGAAGAGCGTCCGGAGGCTCACGCCCAGGAGCTGCGCGGCGTCGCGGCGGTTGCCCTTTGCCGCCTCGAGCGCGCGGAGGATGATCACGTGCTCCAGCTCCTCGACCTGCGAGCGGAGATCGTAGCGGCCGTTCTGCCCCGCTGCCGCCGGCGCGTGGCCGTTGCCGCCGCCGTTGCCACTACCGTTGCCGCCCGCGGTCCCGTTGCCCCCGTTCCGGCTGGCGAACGCAAAGTCCGCCGCGTCGAGCGGCTTGGTGCCGCCGAGCACGGCCGCGCGCTCCACCGCATTCCTGAGCTCGCGCACATTGCCCGGCCACGGCTGCTCGGTGAGGAGCGCCAGTGCCTGCGGCGTCATGCTGACCGCGTGACCCAGCCGCTGAGCCGATTGCCGCGCGAAGTGGGCAATGAGCGCCGGAATGTCGTCGCGGCGTTCGCGAAGCGGCGGGATGTGGAGCCGCATGACGTCGAGCCGGTAGAAGAGATCGGAGCGGAACTCGCCCTGCTCCACCGCCTGCGCCAGCGGTTTGGCGGTGGCGGCCAGTACGCGCACGTCCACCTTCTTGTCCTCACGGCCGCCGACGCGACGGATCTCGCCCTCCTCGAGCGCGCGGAGCAGCTTCGACTGCAGGTTGAGCGGAAGCTCGCCGATCTCGTCCAGCAGCAGGGTGCCCCTGTGCGCCGCCTCGAACAGGCCCGCCCGGTCCGCGGTGGCGCCGGTGAACGAGCCTTTCACGTGCCCGAACAGCTCGCTTTCCAGGAGGTGCTCCGGGATCGCGGCGCAGTTGATGGCGGTGAAGTTCATCTCGCTCCTGGCGCTCATCCGGTGGATGGCGCGGGCGATGACCTCCTTGCCGGTGCCGCTCTCGCCGGTGATGAGCACCGTGGTGTTGTGGCGCGCCACCCGGCTCGCGAGCTCCAGCACCTCGCGCATGGCGCGGCTCTCGGCCACGACCAGGTCGCGGACGCTGTCGGCGCCAAGGCTCGTGCGAAGGGTTTCCACCTCGCGGCGGAGCCGCTCCCGCTCCTCGGCCTTGCCCACGGTGAGCACGACCTCGTCGGGGCGGAACGGCTTGCGGAGGTAGTCGTAGGCGCCTTCGCGCATGGCGGCGAGCGCCGCGTCCTCGGCCCCGTAGGCGCTCATCATGATGAGGAGCGCGGGGCCGTTCTCGGCGCGGTACGCGCGAAGGAAGGCGAGCCCGTCCATCCGCGGCATGCGCACGTCGCAGAGGATGAGGTCGAACTCTTCGGCCCGCGCACGGGCGAGCGCCACTTCGGAATCGCCTTCGACCGCGACGTCGTGGCCCGACTCCCGGAGCAGGAGTGCGAGCGACTGGCGGAGGTCGGCGTCGTCGTCAACGATGAGCAGGCGCATGGCTCGATTCCACGACTGGGGTAGCGGCTCGGAGCGCCGCCGGCAGGAACACCTTGAACACGGCGCCGCCCTCGCGGGCGCGGTCCACCCACACGGTCCCACCCGACTCGTGCACCGTTCGCGCGACGATCGCGAGACCCAGGCCGGTGCCTTCGCCCGGGTCCTTCGTCGTGTAGAACGGATCGAACACCCGCTCGCGATTCTCGTCCGGCACGCCGGGGCCGTCGTCGGCCACGTAGAGCACCACGCCCGGGGTGCCCGGCGCCACGTCCGGCCGGCGCGGGCGCGCCTGATGGCGCGCGGCACGCGCCGGATCGGCGCCTCGAAACTCGGTGCTCCAGCCGTCGCCGGCCCGGTGTGCGCCACGGTCGCGCGGCTCGTACTGATCGGCCGTGGTGCCAAGGGCCAGCACGCCGCCGGGCGACGCCTGGCACGCGTTCACCACGAGGTTCACCACGACCTGCTCCAGCAGGTGCTGCCCGCCGCAGACCGGCGGAAGGTCGGGTGCCAGATTCACGGACATTCGCTGACCCTTGAGCAGCCCCTGCGCGCCGAGAAAATCGAGGCTCGTGCGCACGGCGCCGTTGATGTCCGTCGTGCCCTCGCCGTGGTCCGGCCGCGCGTAGGCGAGGAGGCTCCGCACCGTGCGTTCGATCCGCTCGATGGCGCCCTGCATTGCCTCGGCCACCTCGAGGTCGCCGCCGCGGCGCCGGAGCAGCTCGACGTAGGTGCCGAGCGCGCCGAGCGGATTTCGCACCTCATGGGCGACTCCGGCGGCGAGGCTCCCGATCCCGGCGAGCTTTTCGACCCGAACCACCTGGCTCTGCACGTCGAGGAGATCCTCCGCCATGGCGCGGTAGCGATCGGCGAGGTGCGCGAATTCCATCGTCTCGTACGCCGGCCGCGCCGTGTCGAGCCGGCCCGCGGCCAGCGTGTTGGCTTCGGCGCCCAGCCGCTCGAGCGGGCGCAGCACGAGGCGGCCGACCAGATAGGTGCCGAACAGCACGAACACCACGGTGCTGCCGAGCCAGAGGGCGACGAGGGCCCACGCGGTGTCGCGCAGGTTGGCGCCCGCCATTGCCGCGGTGGCGACCCCGACCATGAGCACTGCCGCCGACATCAGGAAGCCGAGCTCGAAGACGAGCTGGGTCCGGAGCGACCGGGGACCGGCCGGGAATCCGAAGGCGCGTGGGCCGGCGGAGTCTTCCGCCGTCCCGCGCGCACCTGACGGGTCCGAGCGCACTTCGTGCATGCTCGTCAATAGCAGGCGGGCGCACCCTCCTGAGTCACCGCGGCGTTGGGCGAGGTGGCCGCGCCCATGAAAATTCCGCACGTCTGGATGCTGCCCTTGAGCGACGGGTTGGTCATCGTCGCGGCCCAGCCCGTGAGGCTCGCGTTCGAGATCGTCACCACGTTGTCGCCCGACGGCTGGAACGCAGTTTCGGTCGACGATTGTGACGTGGCCGTGGCACTCGCGTACGTGCTGTAGTCGTAGTAGAAGCCTTCCTCTGCCGTCGCGAGATTGCGCAGGTCGGTCTTCATGCTCGCGAGGGTCGCCTTTTCCTTCGTGTTGGCGAACTTCGGAATGGCGATCGCCGCCAGCACGCCGATGATCACGACCACGATCAGGAGCTCGATGAGGGTGAAGCCGCGCTTCGATTGTATCATGGCTACCCCCTCTCGAATGCCGGGCGGCTCGCTCCGCCCGATGGTCAGACGTTTACCGCGTGGAGCCGGGACCAAGAAAGGGCGGCGACCCGAAGGACCACCGCCCCGTCTCGGCGTCTCGCAGGCGATGGCCTAGTAGCAGGCCGGGGCGCCCTCGAGCGTGACCGCGGCGTTCGGCGCGCTGGCGCCGCCGACGTAGATGCCGCAGGTCTGGATCGAACCCTTGAGCGACGGGTTGGTCATGGTCGCCGACCAGCCGGACGCATCCACGTTCGAGATCGTCAGCACGTTGAGGCCCGAGACCTGGAACGCAACGGCGGCGCTGGTCTGCGAGGTGCCGGTGTTGCTCGCGTAGGTCTGGTTGTCGCTGAAGAAGCCTTCCTCCGCGGTCACCAGGTTGCGCAGGTCGGTCTTCATGCCGGCGATGGTCGCCTTTTCCTTCGTGTTGGCGAACTTCGGAATGGCGATCGCCGCCAGAATGCCGATGATCACGACTACGATCAGCAGCTCGATGAGGGTGAAGCCCTTACGGTTCGTCATACTTCCTCCCATTGAAGTCACCTGCGAGTGGACGCCGGAAGCCGGGTGCTCGGTCTCTCCGGGCAGGCGGAGGGGCAACACATATGCCATGGTCCGGCGAGACGATGGGAACGCGCGTTGCGACATCTAGTTAGCGGTCGCGAACAGGAAGTGCACTACCCGTCTTCACGGGAGTCGTGGCCGAATATTGCAAGACCGAACCGTGCCGCCAGTTCGGGCGGAACGATTCTCGCCATCCGGCGCAGGCCATAGAAATCTCTCGCCTCCCGCGTTCGATCAGAACAGATTGGAGCACGCACACTTCCGTGTCGTCGATGCCCGCAACGATGCCCGCGACCGATCCCGCCCGGTCCCGACTTCTGCAACGAATTGCGCCCGAGCGCGCCGCTCCGATCGAGCACGCCCCGACCGGAGGCAGCCGGTGGATGTTGTTCGCGCGGCTCTCGCTCATGGCACTCGCGCTCGGCGCGAGCGCGGCGAGCCTCGCCAACGGGTTCGCCTACGACGATCTGCCCATCATTCTGCAAAATCCGCTGGTGCACAAGCTTTCGGACATCGGGATCCACTTCGTCGAGGGTTACTGGCCGTACAACTACGGCGGCGCACTCTATCGGCCGATCACGCTGCTGGCCTTTACCATCGAGTGGGTCGTCGGGCATGGCGCGCCAATCGTCTTCCATGCGACCAACCTCGCGCTCTACTTGGCGCTCACGTTCGCGGTCTTTGCCCTGGCTCGGCGGCTGCTCCCGCCGGTCGCCGCATGGGCGAGCGCGGCGCTCTTCGCGGTGCACCCGGTTCACGTCGAGGCGGTGGCCAACGCGGTCGGTCAGGCCGAGATCATCGCGGTGCTCTCGGTCGCCCTGGGCATCCGGGTGTATCTGCGCGCGCGGGAACGCGGCGTCCTGAGGGCGCGGGACAGCATGGCGCTGCTCCTTCTGCTCTGCATCGGCACGCTGGCGAAGGAACAGGGCATCCTGCTCGGGCCGCTCCTGGCGGTGGCCGAGCTCTCCGTCGTCACGGACGCCCGGCCGCTCGCCGCGCGCCTCCGCGAGCTCTGGACCACGGCATTTCTCCTCGTCCTCGGCACGGGCCTTCTGCTCGGGTTGCGGTACGCCGCCCTCGGCGCGGTCGGCGGAGAGTATCCGTCAATTGCGCTGCACGGGACCGGCTTCGGCGACCGCGTGCTCACCATGCTGGGCATCGTGCCGGTGTGGACGCGGCTCCTCCTCTGGCCGGCGCACCTGCAGGCGGAGTACGGGCCGCCCGCGCTCGGCGCCGCCCGGAGCTTCGGCCTGCGGCAGTTGCTCGGCCTCGCGCTCATCGCCGGAACGCTTGCGATCGCCGCGGCGACGTGGAAGCGGCATCGGGTCGTGGCGTTCGGCATCGGGTGGGCCGCCGTTGGAATTTCGTTGGTGAGCAACGTGTTGATCGTGACCGGAATGCTGGTGGCGGAACGCACGCTTCTGCTTCCGAGCATCGGCGTGGTGCTCGCGCTCGGAGGCATCATGGCTGAGCTCGGCGAGCGCATCGCGTGGCCGCGCGCGGCCCGCCCGCTTGGCACCGCGGCGCTCGGGGCCGTACTCGTGGCGGGCATGCTCCGGAGCGCGGCGCGGCAGCCGGTGTGGCGCGACAACGGAATCTTCTTCAAGCAGATGGTGCACGACGCGCCGAACGCGTACCGGGGCTGGTACATCTACGGAGACTACCTGCGGCAACACGGCAGCCTCGCCCAGGCGCATGCTGCGATCACGCGGGCGATTGACCTCTTCCAGGGCGACCCAAACGTGTACGACGGGATGGGCCGCCTCACCTACAAGGAGAAGGGCTGCGCCGCCGCCATTCCATACTTCGAGAAGGCGCTGGCCATCGACACGCTGCACTTCAAGGCGCGCGGCGGACTCTACACTTGCCTGGTCCAGACCGGCGATACGGCGCGGGCCCGTAAGGTCGCGGCAAAGGGCGCGGCGCTCCAGGAAGGGTTTTTCAAGTTGATCGTGGCACAGCAGCGCGCTGCCACAACTCCCGCGGCAGCGGTCGAACGCAAGTAGCGCCGCGCGGCAATTCGCGCATACGAGCGACGCGCTCGAGAGCGGCGCGCGCTACCGGCGGAGCCCCACGCGCTCATCGCCGGCGCCGCAGTCGAGGTCGGCGGCACCCCGGTCGAGGCGGCCGAGGTCGCGGTCGGCCGGATCGAGCGCGCGGAGCCGCGCGGTGGCGCGGACCAGCTCGGTGCAGTCGCGCGCGCGAAGCGCCGCGTCGGCTGTGACCATCCAGAAGTGCGGCTCCCGCGGAAACTGCCAGGCCACCTGACGTAGCAGCGTCATGGCGCGGCGGGGATTGCCGCGCGCGAGCGCGATATCCGCGGCGGCCAGCCTGAGCTCGGGGCCCGGGCCCAGTGCCCTCAATGCCTCCGACAGGTGTACCTCTGCCGTGTCCACCGCGCCCGCAAGAACCCAGTTCTGGATCGCGCGCCGCGCGTTGAGCGGCGCATCGTGCTCCAGCGTCCACGCAACCCAATAGTTCCGCGCGGACTCGGCGTAGCGCCGCTCCTGATGCTCGAGGCTCGCGAGGTCCTGCCAGACGCTCGCGCCGAGCGGATTGATCCGGATCGCCTCGCGAAGCAGCGCCTCGGCCCGCCGCGCATCGCCCGCCTCGACGGCTTTGAGGGCACCGAGCCACGCCGCCTGGTACGAGCCCGGCGCGGTGCGGATGATGTCTGCGAACAGGACGTCATTGCTGCGCCAGGCCGGATTGCGGGTGACGGTGCGGGCCACACCGGCAACCAGCACCGCCGCGAGCGCCACCCGCGTTGCCGCCGGCGCGGCGGCGCTCGCCCGCTGCCAGAGCCACCCGCCGATGAGCACCGCCCCAACGGACGGGAGATAAAACGTCCGCTCGGCCAGCAGGACGCCGGTCGGGACCAGCACGTTGGCCACGATGAGAAGCGTGCCGGCGATCCATGCGAGGCCGAAGGTGACGACCGGTGCCCGCCGCCGCGCGCGGTACGCGATGACGGCGGCGAGCGCCAGCACGGCGGCCCCGAGCATCGCGCCCGGCGTGATCTCCGGCACCACGCGCACGAAATCCGGCGAGTAGTCGGCCGAGAGATGGACCGGAAGCACGAGCAGGCGCACGTACTGCACGACGATCGGCAGGACGGCGAGCGTCCGGTCGACCAGTCCCAGGCCCTCGAGGCCGGGCGCCACCTCACGCCCTGTGATGTCGTGCACCACGGCGGCCCGGAGCACGAGCCAGCCGACGGCGGCGACGACTACGGCGAGCCAGAGGAGCGAATGGCGCCGCACGCGATCCGCGAACGGCTCACCTGCCGCGCCCGCATCGAGCCAGTCCACCAGCAGCAACAGGCCGGGCAGCGCGAACGCGGATTCCTTCGAGCCGAGGGCGAGCGGCACCGACGCGATCGTCGCGAGCGTGGCGGCGTAGCGGTGCCATGACGCGTGATCGCCGCCCGCTGCGAGCGCGCCATCGGTCTGGTAGGCCAGCACGGCGATGAGCGTAAAGGCGGTGGCCAGAATCTCGGCTCGGCCGACGACGTTGGCCACCGCCTCCACATGCACCGGATGGACGGCGAAGAGGAGCGCTGCGACCACGCCGGGTCCCATGCCCAGCAATCGCCGGGCGAGGACGAACACCAGCACGGTCGTCAGGCCGTGCAGGACGATATTGGTGGCGTGGAAGAGGTGCGGGTTGCCGCCGCCCGCCGTCCAGTCGAGCGCGAACGTGAGCGCGGTGAGCGGCCGGTAGAGCATGTGGTTGGCCCACCAGGGCGCCGCGAGAATTTCCCGCCAGCGGCCGATGGCGTGGAACAGATCGCGCCGGGCGATCACCGGCACGTCGTCGTAGGTAAACCCGTAGCCGGCGGTCTGGAGGTAGGCGGCGCACGCGACGAGGAACACGACGACGCCGGCGACGCCTTCGCGCGACGCAGAGCGAGGCGAGGCGAGCTGAGCGGAAGCGGTCGGAGCATTCATCAGGTGGCGCGCAGGTTTAGCACGAAGCGAGCCAGCCGCGGCCGCGCTGCATGTCGTGGTCCGGGATTTGAATACTTCGGGCGCCTGTATCCCGTTCCCTATTCAGAGTAACCCGCTCCGCGGCAAGCGCTTGCGTTCAGCCGTGGGGGCTTGGCACCGGGCTTCCGCCGGCGGTGCGACACCCGAGACCCCGGAATCCTGCATGGTCAGCCCCATAGCCCGACCCGCCGCCATCGTGAGAGCCGGGTAATGCCGGATTCGGCGATCCTGCTCCCGCGAGCTACGGCTCGCACGCCGCGTCGCGCGCGTACCGGCAGCGGCATCGAGCTGTCGGTAGTCATCCCCTGCCTCAACGAGGCCGAGACCGTCGGCGCGTGCGTGGAGAAGGCGTGCCGCGCCATTCGGGAGCACGGCATCGCGGGGGAAGTCATCCTCGCGGATAACGGCAGCACCGACGGCTCGCAGGAGATCGCGGAGCGCCTTGGCGCGCGCGTGGTGCGCGTGGCGGAGCGCGGCTACGGCGCGGCACTCATGGGCGGCATCGCGGCGGCGCAGGGCAAGTACATCCTCATGGGCGATGCCGACGACAGCTACGACTTCCTGGAGCTGCCGCGGTTTCTCGCTCGGCTGCGTCAGGGTTACGAGCTGGTGCAGGGCTGCCGGCTCGAGAGCGGCGGCGGCCGGGTGATGCCGGGGGCGATGCCGGTGCTGCATCGCTGGTGGGGCAACCCGATGTTCTCGGCGCTCGCCCGCTGGTGGTTCCGCGCGCCCATCCACGACGTCTACTGCGGCATGCGCGGCTTCAGCCGGGAGCTGTATGACGCGCTGGAGCAGCGGTGCACGGGGATGGAGTTCGCGAGCGAGATGATCATCAAGGCATCGCTCCGCGAGGCGCGTATCGCGGAGGTGCCGATCACGCTCTATCCCGACGGGCGGCGGACTCGGCGCCCACACCTGCGCACCTTCCGCGACGGGTGGCGCACGCTGCGCTTTCTTCTCCTGTACAGCCCGCGCTGGCTCTTCCTCATGCCCGGCCTTCTGCTCATCGCGGCCGGCGCGCTGGGCTACGGCTTCGGGATGCTCCGGGTCCGCCTCGGGCCGGCGACGTTCGACGTGCATACCATCCTCGTGGCGAGCCTCGCCGCGATCTGCGGCTACCAATCGGTGATCTTTGCCGCGATGACCAAGATCTTCGCCATCAGCGAAGGCCTGCTGCCGCTCGACCGGCGGATGGACCGGCTGCTGCACGTGTTCAACCTCGAGCGCGGGCTGCTTGGCGGCGCCGCCGCGATCGCCGTCGGGCTGGCCCTCATCCTCGTCGTGGTCCACCGGTGGGTGTCGCTCGACTTCGGCGCGCTCGATTACGCCGCCACGCTCCGCTGGGTCATTCCCGGCGTGATGCTCGTCGTCCTCGGCGTGCAGACGATCCTCTCGAGTTTTTTCTGCAGCATCCTGCTGCTCCGCCGCGGATGACCGCGGCCGCCGAGCCAGCCGGGTTCGACGCTCACGCCGCCACGTACGACGCGGAGCTCGACGCCGGGCTCTCTGCCACGGGTGAAGACAAGCTCTACTTCGCTCGCGGCCGGCTCATGCTCGTGGCCGAGCGGCTCAGGACGCGCGGCGCCTCGGCCGCCGCGGTGCTCGACTTCGGCTGCGGCGACGGCACCGGTTCGGCGCTGATGCACGAACTGCTCGGTGCCAGCCGCGTGGTCGGGGTGGACGTGTCGGACGAGCTCCTTGCGATCGCGCGGCGCCGGCACGGGTCGTCCGTGGTGAGCTTCACGCGGGTGGACGACCTCAAGGGCACCGCTTTTAATCTCGCCTTCTGCAACGGCGTCTTCCATCACATTCCCCTGCGCGAGCGCGCCGCGGCGATGGTCGCGATCCATGGCGCGCTCCGGCCGGGCGGCTATTTCGCCCTCTGGGAAAACAACCCGTGGAACCCTGGCACGCGGTACGTGATGCACCGCGTGCCGTTCGACCGCGATGCCCTGACGATCACGCCACCGGAGGCGCGGCGCTTGGCGGCCGCCGCGGGGTTCGAGGTCATCGAAACCGCGTTCGCGTTCGTCTTCCCGCGGGCGCTGCGCTGGTTGCGTGCGCTCGAGCCAGCCTGCGCCCGCCTGCCGCTCGGCGGACAATACCTCGTGCTCTGCCGCAAAAGAGAGAGCCCCACCACATGATGCGTTTCTTCCAGCCCATCTGGCTGCTCCCCGTCGCGCTGGTGCTCGCGGGGGCGCTCCTGGCCAGCTGGTTTCCGCCGCGGTCGGACGACAGGATCGAACGCCTCCTGTCCAGCCGCGCCGCCCCGTTCGTGGTCGGCCTGGTGAGCCTCCTGGCGTACTGGTGGATCCAGGGGTCGCTCAATCCGGTCGCAGTGATTCACGACGAGGCCGCATACCTGCTCCAGGCGCAGCTCTTCGCCTCGGGGCACTGGACCGCCCCGAGTCCGCCGCTGCCGGAGTTCTTCGAGCAGTTCCATGTCTTCGTCGTGCCGCGCCTCGCCCCCAAGTATCCGCCGGGCCAGGGCCTCGCCCTCACCCCGGGGGTGCTGCTCGGCGCGCCGGGGCTCATGCCGCTCATTTTCACGGGGCTCACGGCCGGGCTCTTCTTCGCACTCGCCCGCCGCTTCACCAACGGTTGGGTGGCGTTGCTCGCCTGGGCGATCTGGCTCGTGGCGCCCGCCGACATCCGGTTCCGCGGAACCTATTTCTCGGAGACGACGACGAGCTTCCTCTGGCTGGCCGCCTGGTGGGCCCTGCTGGCTTGGCGGGAGCGGCGCGGCCGCGCGTGGCTCGTCGCGCTTGCATGCGCGGTTGCGTTCGGGATCATTACGCGCCCGCAGACCATGCTCATCTTCGCGATTCCAGTCGCCGGCGTCGTGCTGTACGACGTAATCCGCGAACGCCGTTGGGCCGAGCTCACCATGGCCGCTGCGGCGGGCGGCTGCATCCTCGCCTTGCTGCCGATCCAGAACTATGAGGTGTTCGGTGATTGGCGAGTGAGCCCGATGGTCCAGTACTCGGAGACGTACTTCCCGTTCGACGTCCCCGGGTTCGGCATCAACATGTCGCCGGCCAAACGCGAGCTGCCGCCAGACATGAAGCAGTTCACCGAGGCATTCCGGCCCGGCCACGCCGACTATACGCCGGCCCGGCTGCCGCACGCCCTCTACTACAGAGGTCTCGGACTCGCGTTCGATACCTGGGGTATCGCCCGAACGCTCGCCGGTGTCGCGTTCGGCATGATCGGGCTGCTGGTGGCGCCGGCGCCCGTGCTCTTTGCGGCGCTCACCTCTGCGCTGCTCATGATCGGCTATCTCGTGTACTACCACTCGCCGATCTGGACCGTCTACTATCTCGAGATTCAGCCGGTCCTGACGCTGCTTACCGCCATGGGCATCTGGCAGCTCACGCGGCTGGTCGCGTGGTATGGAAGGCCCCGGATGCGCGAGCGCTGGCGTGACATCCGGGCGCCCGCCGGCATTGTGGCGGTCTTCGTGCTCGTCGCTCCGCTCGTCGTCTGGAACCTGCGGGACGGTGCCCTGCACCTAAGGCAGATCCGGGAGTACCACGCCTACTTCCGCGGGCTGGAGAACCGGATTCCCGGGCCGGCGATTGTGTTCGTCCGTTATCAGCTCCACCACACCTTCAACTTCAGCCTGATCACGAATCCGCCGTCGTACGACAAGGCGAAGGTCTGGCTGGTGTACGATCGCGGCGCCGACGACGCGCGCCTGCTCCGCCTCGCTCCCGGGCGGACGCCATACCTCCTCGACGAGGCAACCGCGCGCATTTATCCAATGACGAGCGCAGTCGCCGCCGCACCGGCCCCGGAGCCACCCCGCCCCTAAACCGCTTCCTCATACCGCGACAACTTCCGGTACAGCGTCGACGGATCGATGCCCAGCACCTCCGCCGCGCGCGTCTTGTTGCCCCCCTCGGCCTGCAGGACGTACATGATGTACGCCCGCTCGATCACCTCGAGCGTCGGATTGCGATACGACCGCTCCGCCACCAGCGGCTCCTTCCGGCGCCGGGTGATCCGCTCGGGCAGCGTGGCCCCCTCGATCAGGTTGCCGCGGGTGAGCACGTTGGCATGCTCCAGCGCGTTTTCCAGCTCGCGCACGTTGCCCGGCCACTCGTAGACCATCACCGCATCGAGCGCGTCCGACGCGAGCGCCTTGGGCTGGCCGTCGCCCTCGGTCGCCAGGTTCTGCAGGAACGCCTCGATCAGGAGCAGCAGATCGTCCCGCCGCTCCCGGAGCGGCGGCAGATTGACGTTGATCACATTGAGCCGGTAGAAGAGGTCCGAGCGGAAATTGCCCCGCCGGATCTCCTCCTCGAGGTCGCGGTTGGTGGCCGCGATGATCCGCACGTCCACCGGGATCGGCTCCGTCGCACCCACCGGAATCGCCTCGCGCTCCTGCAGGACGCGGAGCAGCTTCACCTGCAGCGATGGCGGCATCTCGCCCACCTCGTCGAGGAAGAAGCTCCCGCCCCGCGCCGCCGCGAAGAGCCCCTGCTTGTCGCGCACGGCACCGGTGAACGAGCCCTTCACGTGTCCGAACAGCTCGCTCTCCAGCAGGTTTTCCGGCAGCGCGCCGCAGTTGATCGAGAGGAAGGGCCCGTCGCTCCGCGCCGAAAGATTGTGGATGAACCGCGCGAGCACCTCCTTGCCGGTGCCGCTCTCGCCGGTGATGAGCACCGTCGAATCGGTGGGCGCCACGTGCTCGGCCAGCTTCAGGACCTCGAGGAACTTTTTGGATTTGCCGATCGGCCGGCTCACCGCGCCGCGCTCGCGCCGGCGGAACTCCTGTTTGAGCTGCTTGTTCTCCACCTTCACCGCGCGATACTCGCAGGCGCGGCGGAGGATCGTCACCAGCTCGTCATTCGAGAACGGCTTCTGGATGTAGTAGAACGCACCCGAGTTGACGGCCGAGATGGCGCTCTGGAGCGACGCCTGCGCGGTCATGAGGATGACCGGCGTCATCGCGTCCTGCTCGCGCGCGGCGCTCAGGATGTCGAGCCCCGACACCTGCGGCATCCGGACGTCGGAGAGAATGATGTCATGGTTGCCGGTGCGGATCTGCTCCAGCCCGGCCTTGCCGCCCTGCGCCGTGGCGACCTCGAAGCCTTCGTTGCGGAGCAGGATCCGCAGGGTGTCGAGGATCCCCGACTCGTCGTCCACGATGAGCACGGACGGCTTCTGATTCATGCGACCTCCTCCTCAAGCATCCATTGCGCCGGCAGAAAAATCGTAAACGTGGTTCCCGCGCCCGGCGCCGATTCGACCAGCACCAGCCCGCGGTGCGCCTCCACGGCGCGCTGCACGATGGCAAGGCCGAGCCCGCTGCCGCCGGGCCGGCCGGAAACGAAGGGTTCGAAGAGCCGCTCGCGGATGTCGTCGGGAATGCCCGGCCCGTCGTCCCGCACCTGCAGCCGAACCGCGCGGTCGAGATCGCTCCGCTCGGGCAGCTCGCTGGGATCGGCGGCGCCCACCCGCACGGTCACTGCGACGGGTCCCTTGGCCGCCTGCACCGCGTTGAGCACGAGGTTCGAGAGCACGCGGTGCAGCAGGTCGGAATCGCCCTCGAGCATGGTGCGCGGACCCTCGACCGCGATCGCAGCATCGGCCGAGCAGTCGGGATGCTCCTGGACCAGGCGCACGACGGCGGTCGCGATCTCCCGCAGGTCGACCAGGCCCACCTGGGTGGCGCGCACCCGCGAGAAATCGAGAAACTCGTTGAGCAGCCGGGTCAGCCGGTCGCTCTCGCGCACGATGAGATCGGCCAGCACCCGCTCGTCGCCGGTGGCGTGGCGCCCGCGCGCGAGCTGCTCCACCGAGCTCCGGATCGACGCCAGCGGGTTCCGGATCTCGTGCGCGAGCGACGCGCTGAGCGCCGCCACTGCCTCCAGCCGCTCGGCCCGGAGGTGCAGCTCCTGGAGCTGCTTCAGGTCCGAGATGTCGGTGAAGATCGCCGTCACCGACGGCGTCTCCCGCGCCTGCGGCTGAAACACGGTGGTGCTCAAGCCGATGGGGAAGATCTTGCCCCCCTCGTGCAGCACCATGCCTTCGCCGCGGCTCACCTTGCGGCCGTTCCGGATACCGGTGGCGATCGCGGCCCAGAGCTCCGACGAGCGCAGCTTGAGCTGGTCGAGCACCGGCTGGCCCACGAGGGCATCGCCGTCGAGGTGAAGCAGCCGCTGCGCGGTCGGATTGATGAACGCGAGCCGGCCGCGCCCATCCACCGTGAGCACGCCCGAGCGGATGTTGCGCAGGATGTCGTCGGCCTCGAGCCGCACGCGCTCGAGCTCCGTGGCGAGCGTCTCCTGCGACACGCCGGCCTCGCGCAGCCGGTGGCTCAGAAGCGCCACCAGCAGGAACACGATGTTGAAGACGCCGAACTGGGCCCAGAACGCGCTGTCGAGACCGAGGCCCTGGCCCCACAAGACGTCTCCCAGAAACATGGCCGAGGCCGCCGCCGCGGTCACCACACCCCAACCCAGTGGCAGGAGCAGCGCGTAGGCCGCGACCACGAGCACATACAGCGCGGGAAATGCCGACTGCGGCTGCCCCGACACGTGCACCAGCGCGGTGACGAGCCCGAGATCGACCAGCGCCTGGAGCTGGAGGAACGGCGCGCTCGGGATCGTGTTGCGCATGAAGACCGCCCACGCGCCGTATCCCGTGAACGTCAGCGCAAAGACGACCGCAATGCTGCTGATGAACGAGACGTCGGGACGCACGGTCCAGACGAGCGAGGCGCCCACGAGCGTGGCGAGCGCCAGAACGAGGCGGCCGACGAAGAGCCAGGTGAGGAGCGTGCGTTGGGTGGGGAGCGTGGTCCGGGCGGCGGGCGCCCCGGTGGGGCCGCCGGCCGCGTCGGCCCGCACGGCCGCGGTAGAGGCCATCGTACCTCGAGGACTGCCGTCGCGTGGGGGTCGGAAGCAGCGCGGAAGATAGCCGCATGATGGGGCAAGGCGGTAGAGCCGGCAGGGAGAGATGGGATCGCCGTATCGACGGCCTTCTACCTGTGCTGCCCTACCCCTATCTGCCGACACATGTCGAGCACCGGGCAAGTGGAGCACCTTGGCAGGCGCCCGGTGCACACGTGCTTCCCGAACGGCACCAGCAGCGCGTTGAGCTCCACCCAGTAGCGCTCGGGAAGGCGCGCCTCGAGCGCCGCCATCGTCGCTTCCGGAGTTGGCGCCTCGACGTAGCCCCAGCGATTCGTCACCCGGTGCACGTGGATATCGACGCTGATCCGCCGCGTGCCGCACGCGATGCCGAGCGCCAGGTTGGCGCACTTGGGACCTACGCCCTGGAACGAGCGGAGCACCTCCGCATCGCATGGAAGACGACCGCCGTACTCGGCGTCGGTGCGCCGCGCCAGCGCCCGGATCTGCCGAGCCTTGGCCTCGTGAAACGTCGCGTCGTGGATGCAGCGGGCGATGGCGCGCTGGTCCATCCGGGCGAGCGCGCGCGGCGTGCCGGCCGCGGCGAAGAGCCGCTTGGCCGCCGGCAGGCTCACTTCATCGCGGGTACGAATTGAAATGATGCAGGCGACGACCTGCTCGAAGAGAGTGGCGTGCCCCTCCTCCGCCAGCGCGAACATGGCGGCCTTGGGAAGCGGGCGGACGGCGCGGCGGATCCGGCGGATCGCGACATCGATGTCGAACGGCCGCTTCACGCGTGACCTCGTCACCTGACCTGGCTTGCCGCTCGCCCTCACACCGGCTTCGCGGGGCGGGCGTGGTGGCGGCCAGTATTGAAAGCGAGGCTCAGGAGGGGCTGTGATGCGTGACCCCGGCCGCGCGCGCATCGAGCACGTCGCGCACCTGCCGGCTCAGACCATCGGGGGAGAATGGCTTGGGAAGGAAGGGGATGCCGGCATCGCGCAGGGTGCCGCGCGCGTGGTCGGGTTCCATGTACCCCGACATCACGACCACCCCGATGCCGGGCCGGAGCGCGAGCAATGCATCGATGAGGTCGAGGCCGCCCATCTCCGGCATGACGACGTCGGTGACCAGCAGATCGATGGACCCCGGGTACTCCCGCGCGATCTCCAGCGCCTCGCGCCCGTTTGCCGCCTCCAGCACGAGGTAGCCGAGCCCGGCGAGCACGCGGCCGGCAAGGCTCCGCACGGCGTCTTCATCTTCGACCACCAGCAGACACTCGGCCCCGCCCCGGATCGGTCTGCACTCAGGCGTCACGGGTTCAGCGGCATCGGACGCGGGCTCGATGCGCGGCAGACAGATCTTGAACGCCGCGCCCTCGCCCGGCTCGCTGTCGACCCACACGTAGCCGCCGGTCTGGGTCACGATGCTGTACACGGTGGCAAGGCCGAGCCCCGTGTTCCGGCCCGAGGTCTTGGTGGTGAAGAACGGCTCGAAGAGGCGCGCTTTCACCCTGGGATCGATGCCGCGGCCGGTGTCGCTCACCACGAGCATGACGTACGGCCCCGCGGGAATGTCGATGCCGATGTGCCGGTAGGCGTATCCCTCGGGCAGATCGACGTTGATCGTCTCGATCGTGAGGCGGCCGCCGTGGGCCATCGCATCGCGGGCGTTGAGCGCCAGGTTCATGACGATCTGCTCGAGCTGCCCCCGGTCGGCCGCGACGCCGCCCAGGCCCGCCGAGAGGCTCTCCACCAGCCGGATGTCCTCGCGAATGAGCGGCCGGAGCATCGGATCGAGCTCGCGGATCACCTCGTTCAGGTTCATCACCTGGCGCTTGAGGATCTGCGGGTGGCCGAGCGTGAGCAGCTGGCGGGTGAGGGCGGACGCGCGGTCGGCGGCTTTGCGGATTTCCAGTGCGTCGGCCCGTCGCGCGTCGTCCCGGTCGAGGCTCTCGACGAGCAGGTCGCAGAAGCCGAGGATGATCATCAGCATGTTGTTGAAGTCGTGGGCGACACCGCCGGCGAGCCGGCCCACGGCATCCATCTTCTGCGCCTGCCGCACCTGCTCCTCGGCCCGCTTGCGCTCGGTGAGGTCCTGCACCGTCGCCGCAAGGCAGAGCAGCTCGCCGCCGCCGCGGATCGCGGCGACGTCAACCAGCACCGGGAAGCCGCTGCCGTCATGCCGCAGGTGCTCCGACTCCCAGATCTGGTGACCCTGCTCGCGCGCACGCGCCATCTGCGTCGCGCACTCGGCGCGGCGGTGCGGCGCCACGAGATCGGCGAGCGGCCGGCCTTGCAGCTCGCTCGACGCGTAGCCGTGCAGCCGCGCGAACGCCGGGTTCACCGCCTCGATTCGCTGTGCGTCGGGGCTCGCGATGCTGACACCCCAGGCCGCGCGCTCGAAGATGAAGGCCCAGCGGCTGGCCGTGGACTCGGCTTCGGTGCGCCGCCGCACTTCGCGCTGGGCCGCTTGGAAGAGCCGTGCGTTCTCCGCGGCGAGCGCGGCGCGGCCCGCCACCTCCTCCGCGAGCGCCAGGTCCTCGGGCGTGTGCCGGCGGCCCGATGCCGAATAGCCGAAGGTCAGCTTGCCGATGCTCTGCCCGTGCGCGCGGAGCGGCACCACCATGAGCGAGCGCGGTGCCAGCGCCGCGAGAAACGCCGCGTCGCACTCGCGCCGGCCCAGCGCTGCGACCTCGGATTCGGAGAGATCGGGCATGAGCAGCGGCGCGCCGGTACGGAGCACCTGGACGATCGGATGGTCATCCCACGCAGGGTCGGGCGTGCAGGTGCGGGCGTCGGCGGCGAGGCGGGCCTCGACGGCCGGTTCGGCGTGCGCCAGTTGCAGGCGCTCGAGTCGACCGTCGTCATCGAAGACGTCGAGGATCGTGAAGTCGGCGAGCGCCGGGATCGTCGCTCGGGCCACGGCGGCGAGCGCGGCCTCGGGCTCGCGCGAGCCGTCGAGCAGCCGGCTCGTGTCCGCCAGGAGCCGCTGATGGGTTTCACGGCGCTGGAGCTCGGCCACCTGGCGCTCGAGATCGGCGTTGAGCCGCTGGATCTCGCGCTCGCTCTCGACCCGGCTCGTGAGGTCGCGGTTCACGCCAACGATGCCGATCACCTCGCCCGCGGCGTTCCGGAGCGGCGCGAGCGAGGCCTGCATGTGCCTGTTCCCACGCTTGCGGACCAGCTCCCACTCGTACACCACGGTCTCGCCCGCGAGGGCGCGGCGATTTGCCTCCTCGTGCATCGGCGCGGTAGCGGGGCCCACGATCTCGCCCGTGGTGCGGCCGAGCAGCATCTGCGCGGGGCTGCCCTCGCGCTCGAGCCAGCGACCGAAAATGTCGACGCAGCGGCCATCCCGATCGAGCCGGAACACGACGTCGTCGATGGATTCGACCAGCAACCGGAAGCGCTCCTCGCTCTCGCGGAGAAGCCGCCGCGTCTCCGCCATGCCGGCCTGCGCCCGGCGGCGGAGCGTCACGTCCCGTGCGTAGCAGTTCATGCCGCCCGCCACCGGCACGAATCGCACGGCAAAGCATTGATCCACCCCAGGCGGCCGGAACCAATCTTCGACCGTCACCTCCCGCCGCTCGGCGGCCGCCCGGAGCGCGGCCGCGTGGAAGCTCGTGCCGGCGAGCTCGGGCATGGCGTCCCACACCGGACGGCCGAGCATGCCGTCCGGATCTTTCCCGAGGTGACGGAGGTAGGCCTCGCCGCGGCGATTGCAGTAGGTGATGCGCCACTCGTCGTCCCAGTGGCAGAACAGCTCGCTGATGCCCTCGAGCGCGTCGCGCGCGTGCCCGGATGCCGGGTCGTCCGGCGGGATTGACTCGATACCGGTCAGCTCGCGGATGAGCGCCGAGACGCCGTCGTCGGAGGGAAAGATGCGGGCTTCGAGCACGCGGCCGCGCGGCGCATCCAGTTCGCTGGATGAGACTGGCACGCGCGCGGCCGCGGCTCGGCGCAGCGCGGTCTCGAGCGCCGTGCCGGCGAGACCTGGCACGCGATCCCAGATCACGCGGCCCGTGGGGTCACCCGAAGCCGCGCCGTAGCGCTCGCTCAGGAGCCGAATGGCGGCGCGATTGGCGTAGGTGCAGCGCCAGTCGGCGTCGAATGCGAGGAAGGCGTCGCCCAGGCGCTCGAGCATGTCGTCGAGCCGCGGCGGGGCAAAGGAAGCGGCAATATGTGTCGTCATCACGCCCGGCGCGGTATGCGCGGTGGCCGTGAAAAAGGTCGTTGTATCGAGAGCAGCCTTAAGGTAAGAACTGCGGGCGCGTCACGCCACCGGTCGGCTCGGGCCCAGTAGCTTCCCACGAATAGAGCGCACGGTAGAGCGCCTCGTTCCGTTGGATGATCCGCACGTAGTCGCGCGTCTCGACGAACGGAATCCGCTCGGCGAACACCTCGGGATCGTTCGCGCCGGTCTTCGTCTGCCAGCGCGCCACCCGAGAGATTCCGGCATTGTAGGCAGCGAGCAACCGCGGCACGTCCGGCAACTGGCGCGCGAGGTCGCCCAGGTGCGCGGTGCCAAGCTCCAGACTCACGTCCGGCTGATAGAGGAGCACCGGATCCCACTCGGGAAATCCCTGCGCCTCCGCGAGCTTCCGGCCAAGATCGGGCATCACCTGCATGAGACCGCGCGCGCCGGCCCGCGACGTGGCGAGCGGGTTGAAGAGCGACTCCTGGCGGATGAGCGCCGCGACGAGACTCGGGTCGAGCCCGTTCGCCTCCGCCGCCGCCATCAGCGCGTCCGGCCGCACCACTGGATAGAGCAGGCGGTAGAGCCGCGCATCGGCCGGCGCGCCGCGGGCCAGCGCGCGCCGCGCGAGCTGGATCGCCTGCGCGCCGAGCCCCTGAGCGCGGAACGCGTCGGCGGTGGCGAGCAGGCGCTCGACCGATCCATTCGCGTCACCGGCGATGTCCGCGTACTCCCACGCCGCCTCCCGCGCGAGCCCGAGACGATCCAGCTCGGCCGCGCGCGCCATGGCGGTGTCGAGGTCGGGATAGCTGGCGAACGAGTCCGCCGCCGCGGGCGGCGCCCAGGGGTCGATGTCCAGACGCTGATCGACGAGGCCCGCGTAGTACGACGCCGGCTGATCCGACGCGAGCGCGCTCCACCGCTCGCGGGCGCGGGCGCTGTCGCCTGCCGCCTCCCACGCGCGCCCGCTCCAATACCTCGCGGCGAGCCCCTCTTCTCCCGCGCGTCCGCTCCTGGCGAGCCCGTCCAGCTCTTTCGCGGCGGTCCTTGCGCGGCCTTCGAGCAGTGCGATGAGTCCGGAGCGGAACCACGCGGCTGCCGCGAATCGGCTCCGGGGAAACATCTTGGCCGCCCGCGCGAAGAGCCGCCGTGCTTCGCTCTCCCGATGGTCATCGGTGGCCAGATCGGCCAGCAGCACGAGCGCGGGCGCCGCGGCGGCGCTGTCCTTCCGAAAGCTGGCGGCGACCTTGCGCAACGCGCGCACCGCGCCGGGCTCGTCGCCGCCGCGCAGCATCGCACGCGCGCGCTGATACGCCGCCGCGCCGCCCAGCGAATCGCTCGCCGGCACCCGGCCGAACTCGACCGCCGCGCGGTCATATCGCCCGAGCCGTCCGAGCGAGGTGGCGAGGTCGAAGCGGTCGCTCGTCCCGCCGAGCCCGGCGTCGAAGGCGCGGTCGAATCCCTCCACCGCACGCTCCGGCGCGCCCGCGGCAACGGCACCGCGCGCGATCGCAAGCTCATCCTCCGGCGGCTGCGCGCCGAACGCGCTGTCGAGCAGCGCGACGGCGCCGCGGGCTTCGGCGGCCGTCCCACCGATGATGGCGTCGATCAGCTCGCGCCGCACCGAGTTGCGCGCCGCGCTGTCGACCGAAGGAATGCCAAGTGCGGCAGCCGCGCCGCTCCCGAGGGCGGGCGCGCGGGCGCCCCCGGGCGCGTTCGCGGCGACGAGCCGAAGGCGAAGCGCCGAGATCCGGTCGCCGAGCGCCGCGTACGCCTTCGCAGCGCCCAGATCGTCACCGAGCCGTTCGCGCAGTGCCGCCTCGGTTTCAGGGATATGCGCGCGCGCGGCGGCGCCAAGCGTGGTATACAAGCCCCATCGGCCGCTGCTGTCGGCCATGGCGCCGGCCGCGCGGAGCTTGAGCCAATCGGCCGCCAGCGGAACGGCCTCGGCGGCGCGGAGCCAGGTCGCGGCCGCGGTGTCGTGCGCGCCGAGCCGCTCGAGCGCGCGCGCGAGTGTCACGAGCGCGGCGCCGCGGCGCTCCGGCGGCGCCGCCGCCCCGAGGAGTGCGGCAGCGCGCGCGGCCGCCAGCGAATCGCGCCCCGCTTCGAGCGCCGCCCGCGCGAGCAGAATGCGACCCACGCCGCCCGCCGCGAGCGTGCTGTCGGGCTCGGCGCCGAGCAGGCGCTCGACCGCGTTCCACCCGCCCCAGCGGCTTGCCGCGGTCGCTGCAAGCAGCAAGGCTTCGGGGGTCCGGGTGGCGGAATCGCGGAGCATGGGATCGAGCAATCGCGTGGCGCGCCACGGAAGGCCGCGGGCGAGCGCTGCCATGGCTGCGGCGAGGGTAGAGTCGTCGGCGGTGGCCGGATCGGCAGCCATCGCGGTCTCGGGCGCCTGGAGCTCGGGGACTTGTGGCGTGGGCGCGGCGATCTGCACCGCCCGGGCCGCGAGCGTGATGAGGAGCTGGATTGTGAGAGTCACGGTTTCCTAATGTCGCAAGGCGGCACCGCGCGCACCAGCATGCGCCCGATGTATCGTTCGCCCATGCCGCACCAACCCGAGAGCATCGAACGCGTCCGCATCGACAAGTGGCTCTGGGCCGCGCGCTTCTTCAAGACCCGCTCGCTCGCCGCCGAGGCGGTGGCCGGCGGCAAGGTGGAGGTGAACGGCGAGCGCGCCAAAGCCTCCAAGGCCGTTCAGCCGGGCGATCACGTGCGCCTGCGCTTCGCCCCGTTCGAGCATCACCTCGTCGTGCGCGCGCTCGCCGAGCGGAGGGGGTCGGCCACGGTCGCGGCCACGTTGTACGAGGAGACGGCCGAGAGCCGCTCGGCCCGCGAGCGGTTGGCCGAACGGCTCAAGTTTGCGGCACCGGCGTTGTACGAAGAGAAAGGGCGGCCGACCAAGAAGCGCCGGCGCGAAATCGAGCGGTGGCGCGGGCGGGCGTAGCGGCGAGCCGCGCGCAACGCCCCCGGCCGCTACATATTCTCCACCATCGCCCGCGCGAAGCCGCTGGTCGAGACGAGCGTCGCACCGGTCATGAGCCGCTCGAAGTCGTAGGTCACCTTCTTCTGCGCGATGGTCTTTCCGAGCGAGGCGATGATCCGGTCGGCCGCCTCACCCCATCCCATATAGCGCAGCATCATCTCGCCCGACAAAATGACCGAGCCCGGGTTCACCTTGTCCTGCCCCGCGTAACGTGGCGCGGTGCCGTGCGTCGCCTCGAACACCGCGTGCCCGGTGATGTAGTTGATGTTGGCGCCGGGCGCGATGCCGATGCCGCCCACCTGCGCCGCGAGCGCATCCGAGATGTAGTCGCCGTTCAGGTTCATCGTGGCGATGACGCTATATTCCTTCGGCCGGGTGAGGATCTGCTGCAGGAACGCATCGGCGATCACGTCCTTGATCACGATGCCCTGTGGCAGCGCGCACCAGGGCCCGCCATCCACCTCGGCCGCTCCGTATTCTTCCTTCGCGACCTGGTAGCCCCAGTCGCGGAAGCCGCCCTCGGTGAACTTCATGATGTTGCCCTTGTGCACCAGCGTCACGCTGGGACACGCATGGGCGATGGCGTACTCGATGGCAGCGCGAATGAGGCGCTTGCTCCCCTCCTCCGAGATCGGCTTCACCCCGATGGCGCTCGACTCGGGGAACCGGATCGTCTGCGCGCCCAGCTCCTCCTGCAGGAATTCGATCAGCTCGCGCGCCTCCGGCGAGTGCGCCTTGTACTCGATCCCGGCATAGATGTCTTCCGTGTTCTCCCGGAAGATGACCATGTTCACGTCCTGCGGCGCCTTGACAGGCGACGGCACGCCCTCGAAATACCGGACGGGCCTCACACAGGCGTAGAGGTCGAGCTTCTGCCGGAGCGCGACGTTGAGCGAGCGGAACCCGCCGCCCACCGGCGTCGTGAGCGGGCCCTTGATCGCGACGAGGTGATGGTCGATGGCCGCGAGCGTCGCGTCGGGAAGCCAGCTTCCGGTGAGATTCTTGGCCTTCTCGCCCGCCAGCACCTCGAACCACGCGATGCGGCGCTCGCGACCGTACGCGCGCTCGACGGCGGCATCGAAGACGACGCGCGCGGCCCGCCAGATGTCGGGCCCGGTGCCGTCGCCCTCGATGAACGGAACGATGGGATGGCTCGACACCTCGAGGCGGCCGTCGCGCAATGCGATCGACTCGCCTTCGGCGGGAGCGTGGAGCGCGTGGTCTGCCGGCATGGAGATGGACGACATGACCCGCAACTTAGTGTCGGGCCCGTGAACGGCAACGCCTCGCCCAACATTGATGTCCCCGCGAGCGCGCCCGCGGCCGGTGACGCCGGCGGCGCCGCGCCCGACCGCGCGGCGGCAATGATCATGAACGCCTATGCGGGCTATTGCGCCGCGTTCAGCGCGGTTACCCGCCGGGCCCGCCAGCGGTTCGAAGCGCGCGACTGGCACGGCACCCAGGCCGACGCGGCCGAGCGCCTCGAGCTCTATCGCACGCGCCTCGATGCGCTGGTCGCGGCACTCCGCAACGACCCCACTCCCCTGGATCACGACCGCGCCGCGTGGAGCCGCGCCCGCGCGGCCTTTGCCCGCCTGGCCGAGTGCCGGCCCGACGCCGAGCTGGCCGAGACCTTCTTCAATTCAGCCAGCCGTCGAGTGCTCGGCACCGTCGGCACCGACGCCGATGCCGAGTTTCTTTCGTTCACCGCGGGCGGCGCGCTCGACCACCCCGAGCCGCCGGTGTACGATGCCTTTCCGGGCGAGGGCTCGAGCCGCGAGCCGGTGCGCCGGTTGCTCGCGGCAGCCGGCTGGAGCGTGTCCTACGAGGACATGGAACGCGACGCCGGCCTCGTCGCCGAGGCGCTCGACACCCGGCTGCGCGAGCTGGGATGGACCGCCGGCCCGCTCTCGGTCGAGCTGCTGCGCGCGCCGTTCTACCGCAACAAGGGCGCGTATCTCATCGGCCGGGTGCACGGCGCCGGCGAGCTGGTGCCGCTCGTCCTCCCGCTGGTGCACGGCGAGCGCGGCATCACGGTGGACGCGGCGCTGCTCACCCAGGACGAGGCGAGCATCGTGTTCGGCTTCAGCTGGTCGTACTTCTTCGTGGAGGCGCCGCGGCCGCGCGCTCTCGTCGCCTTTCTCGCGTCGATCATGCCGCACAAGCGGGTGGACGAGCTGTGGAGCGCCATCGGCTACAATAAGCACGCCAAGACCGAGCTCTGGCGCGGGCTTATGCGCCACCTGGAGCGCCCCGAGGCGCGCTTTGCCGTGGCCGAGGGCGACGAGGGACTGGTGATGAGCGTGTTCATGCTGCCGTCGTTCAACATCATGTTCAAGATCATCAAGGACACCTTCGTCGCGCCCAAGCACACCACGCGCAAGGCGGTGATGGCCAAGTACCATCTCGTGTTCCGGCACGATCGGGTGGGTCGCCTGGCCGACGCGCAGGAGTTCGAGCAGCTCGAGTTCCGCCGCCACTGCTTTCCCGACGAGCTGCTCGCCTATCTGCTCAAGGTGGCCGGAAGGAGCGTGCGGGTGGATGGCGACCGCGTGGTCGTGCGGCACTGCTACACCGAGCGGCGGGTCACGCCGCTCAACCTCTACCTTCGCCACGCCGACGACGCCGCCGCGCGCGACGCCATCGTGGACTACGGCAACGCCATCAAGGACTTGGCGGGCGCCGACATCTTCACCGGAGACATGCTGCTCAAGAACTTCGGCGTCACCCGCAACGGCCGGGTCATCTGCTACGACTACGACGAGCTGGCCCTCCTCCGCGAATCCAACTTCCGCCGCATGCCGCCGCCCCGCTCGGAGGAAGACGAGCTGGCCGCCGAGCCATGGTTCCACGTGGGCGAGCACGACGTCTTTCCCGAGGAGTTCAGCCCCTTCCTCGTGCCAGCCGGCGGCCTGCGCGACGACTTCCTCGCCGCCCACGCCGATCTGCTCACGGTCGAGTTCTGGACCGGTGTCCAGCGGCGGCTCGAGGCCGGCGAAATCTTCGACTTCTTCCCCTACAAGCAGAGCCGGCGCCTACACCGGGCGTGACCGGAGCAGGCGCTCGGTGCCCTCGACCACGCGGTGCCGGTACGCCTGCACCGATTCGCCCGCGCCGCGGATCGGGAGCACGTAGGCCGGCGTCTTGGGATCGGACGAGTCGGGGGTATTCACCATCGTATCGCCGCCCTTCGCCTCGACCGCGGCGGTGAAGCGGTCCACCGCATCGAGCAGATCGGCCAGATCCTCGCTCGAGTCGCTCGGCAGCACGCGGACCTCGCGCTGTTCCAGCATTGCCGCGGCGTGCTCGCGCGCCCGCCGCTGCTCCTCCACCCGGTGCGGGTTGAGGTCGCGCTGCACGCGCTCGTAGTCTCGCTCGTCGTTGGATTCATCGCGGGCCATGATGCCTCCGGGAGTGGGCCCGGAGCCAATCTGGTGCGGGCCGCCGGCCGGGGGCGTGCGCTCCGTTACAGCGCGCCCCTGCCGCCCACTTCCCCCGGCGGTTTACCCGAGCAGTCGGAAGTACCGCGCGAAGAGCCGCCGCATCCGCGGGGTGAGCTTGCCCCGCCGCCACGTATCCGCGGCCTTGCGGAAAACTTCGGCCTGCGTCGGATACGGATGGATCGCGTTCCCGATGCCGCCCAGTCCGACGCCGTTCACCATTGCGGCGGTGATCTCGCTGATCATGTCGCCCGCGTGCTCCGCCACGAGCGTGGCACCGAGAATCCGGTCGCTCCCCTTCGCCAGGTGCACCCGGAAGAAGCCCTCGGTCTCGCCATCGAGCACGGCGCGATCGACCTCCTCCAACGGAATCGTGAGCGTCTCGATCTCGCGGCCGGCCTCGCGCGCGTCCCGCTCGTAGATCCCGACGTGCGCGATCTCGGGGCTGGTGTACGTGCACCACGGCACCAGCAGCGCGCTCGCCTTTGCGCGGCCGAAGAAGAGCGCATTCCGGACTGCGGTGCGGGCGAGGAAATCCGCAGCGTGGGTGAACTGGTACTTCGATGCGACGTCTCCAACCGCGTAGATCCGGCGATTGCTTGTGCGGAGCCGATCGTCCACCACGACGCCTTTGGGGCCGTAGCGCACGCCGGCCGCATCGAGCCCAAGCCCCTCGACGTTCGCCGCACGCCCCACCGCGATGAGGATCTGGTCGCCCGCGATCCGCTCCTCCCGGCCGCCCCGCTCCACGACCACCACACGGTCGGCGCCGATCCGCTCGGCCGCGAGGCTCTTCGCCTCGTGGATGAAGATGACGCCGTCGCGCTCCATCGCGTGCTCCACGATGCGCGCCGCGTCCATGTCCTCGCGCGGGAGCGCGTGGGCCGAGTTGTTGACGACCGTGACCCGGCTGCCGAACCGCGCGAAGGCCTGCGCCAGCTCGCATCCGATCGGCCCCGCGCCGATGACGACGAGCCGCGCGGGCAGCTCGGTGAGCGTGAAGACCGTCTCGTTGGTCAGATAGCCAACCTCGGCGAGCCCTGGAACGCGTGGCGTCGTGGCGCGCGCACCGGTCGCGACGATCGCGCGGCGAAACCGAAGCGTCCGGCCGCCCACCTCGATGCTGTCCGATCCGGTGAAGCGGGCGTCGCCCAGAAAGACGTCCACCCCGAGCTCGCGATAGCGCGGCGCGCCGTCGATCGGACTGATCCCCGCACGGAGCCGGCGCATCCGCTCCATTGCGCGGTCGAAATCGCCGGCGCCGGCTGCCGCCGGCCCGCCGAACTCCGCGGCGCTCGCCCGCGCGTCCGCCCACGAACGCGCCGCGCGGATGACGGCCTTTGACGGCACGCAGCCCACGTTGAGGCAATCGCCGCCCATGAGATGCCGTTCGATGAGCGCCACGCGCGCGCCGAGCCCCGCCGCGATCGATGCGCTCACGAGTCCGCCCGTGCCGGCGCCGATGACGACCAGGTGATAGCGGACGCGCGGCTCCGGATTCACCCAGCCGTCCGGGTGCGCATTGGCGACGAGCGCGCGGTTGTACCGGTCGAACGGCTCGACCCGCACCGGGCCGGCCTCCGCCGCCACGGTGCCCGCGGCGCTATGCGTTGGGGCGGCCGGCGTCATCGGTCACTTCGCGAAGAGCGCGGCGGGCGGCACGGGTCACGATGGTCGTAACCACGAGCGTCGCCGCGGCGCCCAGCGCGAGCACCCCGTAGTAGCCTGGGCCGTGCTGAGGGGCGGCACCGCCGGCGAGCGCGGCCACATCGCCCACGATCATGCCGGAATAGACGTAGAGAATGGTGCCCGGCAGCATGCCGACGCAGGCGACGACGTAGTCGCCGAGCCGCACCTGCGTGAGCCCGAGTCCGTAGTTGAGCAGGTTGAATGGAAATACCGGCGAGAGCCGAAGCAGGAGGACGATCTTCCGCCCCTCACGCCCGATGGCGCGGTCGATGGCCGCGAACCTCTCATTGCCCTCGAGCTTTCGCTCCACCGCGCCGCGTGCCAGGTATCGCGCGATGAGAAACGCCGCCGTGGCACCGAGCGAGGCGCCGATGAAGACGTAGAGGGTGCCGAGCAGCAGGCCGAAGATTGCGCCCGCGGCAAGGGTGAGCAGCGAACCCGGAACGAACGCGATAGTGGCGGCGACGTAACCGGCGATGAACGCGATCGGGCCCCAGGCCCCGAGCCCGTGGACCCACGCCGTGAACGCCGGTACGTAGGCGCCGAGTTTGCGGCCGAGCAGAATGAAGGCGACCGTCGCCGCGACCGCGAGCACAATCCGAATGACGTTGCGATAGGTTCCGCTCCGCGCATTCCCGCCGGGCTGGACGTTCACCGGCAGATCCGCGGACGCGACCTGCTCTTTTGCCATGGCGCTTGCCTGCTCCTATCGACGCGTGAACTACGCTTCAAGCTGCGCGTCGGATGCGGCGGGAGGCAAGCCCGCGAGCGAGATCAGCGATCGCGAGGGACCATCACCGATAGCACCACGCCCCCCGGCTGCAGAACTACCTCGCCGAAGCGCTTGAGCCCCGCGAGCGACGAATCTCCACCCCGCAGACAGCGGAACCCGAGACTTCTGGCGTCGGACTGGACGTTCGCCGACCCGATCGCGAGCACGCAGCCGTCGAGCAGCTTGGCCTTTCCGGAGTCGGAGAGGCGCACGCTCACTCGCATGCCGGTCACGTCGTCCGGCGCGCTGCGCGTGAACTCGATACCGCGCAGGGTTCCGAGCTTGGAGCCGTCCACCTGGAACGGCAACATGGCCAGCGGGATGTCGACCGGTTCGGTCGAATGCGCCAGCGTCTTTGCGCGCAGGACGCCGTGGTGAACCGCCGCGATCAGCCCCATGCCGACGACGAACACCAGAACGGCCCCAACCGCGATACGGATCCAATAGCGCCTCATGGCTACCTCTCTGCTCCGGGAACTCGAATCGTTGCAGACAGGAACGAGCCCCAACTCCGCTTTGTTTCAGATCCGCCCCGCCGCCTTCATCTTTACCAAGTGCCGACCCCCACTCCTGCCAGCACCACGATCGACCTGAACGCCGACCTGGGCGAAGGCTTCGGCATCTGGGCCCCCGCTGCAGATGCCGAGCTCCTCCCTCTCGTGACCTCGGCCAATATCGCCTGTGGTTTTCACGCGGGCGACCCGGTGCGGATGCGGGAAACAGTGGCGCTAGCGGCGGCCCATGGCGTCGCGATCGGCGCGCACCCCGGCTATCCCGATCTTCAGGGGTTCGGCCGGCGCGAGCTCGACGCCTCTCCCGCGGAGATCGCGGCCTATGCGCTCTATCAGGTTGGTGCGCTCGACGCGGTGGCCCGCGCGGCGGGCACACGGGTTCGTTACGTGAAGCCGCACGGCGCGCTTTATCACCGGCTCGCGCGCGATCGCGACGCGGCCCGCGCGTTTGCCGCTGCCATTCACGATCTCGACCGCGAGCTTACGGTGCTCGGCCCTGAGGGTAGCGCGCTCCTCGCCGCGGCCCGCAGTGCCGGCCTCGAGGCCCGGCGCGAGGCATTCATCGATCGGGGCTATGGGCCCGACGGCATCCTGGTGCCCCGCGGCCGTGAGGGCGCCCTCGCCTCGGACCCCGTCGCCGCGGCCGAGCGCGCCGTGCGCATCGTGCGCGAGGGATTGGTCAAGGCGGTCGACGGCACCGACGTCCCCGTCGCCGCCGATTCGCTCTGCATCCACGGCGACGGGCGACATGCGGCGGAGCTGCTCCGCGCCGTCCGGGCGCGGTTTGAGGCCGAGGGAATCGCCGTGGCGCCGTTCGCGCGCTGAGCCATGGCTCCGGTCATCGCGCCGCTCGGCGATTCTGCACTTGCCGTGACGCTCGCCGAAGGAGCGGCGCCCGCGACGAGCGCCCTCGCCGCGCGATTTGCCGCGCGTGTGCGGAGGCGCATGCTCCCTGGGGTGCGCGATGTCGTCTCCGCATACGGCACCGTGACGGTGTACTTCGATCCGCGCTCGGCCGATCCCGATGGCATCGAGCCGGTGCTGCGCGCGCTGCTCGGCGCGCCGGAAACAGATGACACTCACGACCCGCGTGGCCGCCTCCATGTCATCCCCGTCCGCTATGCCGGCCCCGATCTCGCCGAAGTCGCGGAGCGGACCGGCCTCTCGCAACGCGAGGTGGTCCGCCGCCATGCGTCTCCGACTTACGAGGTGTGCTTCCTCGGTTTCGTCCCCGGCTTCGCCTATCTCGGTCCGCTCGACCCGGCGCTCGTGCTCCCGCGACGGGCGGAGCCGCGCCGCCGTGTGCCGGCCGGAAGCGTCGCAGTCGCGGGCGCGCAGACCGGTATCTATCCGTTCGAAACGCCCGGCGGCTGGCATCTGATCGGCCACACCGACGTCATGCTCTTCGACCCGACCAGCGACCCGCCGAATCTCCTCGCCGCCGGCGACCGGATCCGCTTCGAGCCGCTCGACGCGTGATCACGATCGTCGCGGCGCCGCCATTCGCCACGGTGCAGGACACGGGGCGCCAGGGGCATCGCGCCGCGGGCGTCCCGCCGGGGGGCGCAATGGACCCGGTATCGCTCGCTGCGGGCAACCTCCTCGTCGGAAACCCGCCGGACGCCGCTGCGATCGAGTGGTACATCGGCGCCGGCGAGCTGCGCTTCGATCGCCCAACCCGCTTCACCCTCACCGGCGCCGCCGTCACCGCCGAGCTTTCCGGCCGCCCCGCCGAGAATTGGCAACCGCTCTCGGCCGCCGCCGGCGACGTGCTCCGCGTCGACTCGTTCACCACCGGCGCCTGGCTCTACTTCTCCGTTGCCGGCGGCGTAGCCGTTCCCCTGTCCCTCGGCAGCCGTTCGACGTATTTGCCGGCTCATTTCGGCGGCCTCCAAGGTCGCCTTCTCCGCACCGGCGACCAACTGCCACTCGGCGCCTCTCCCAGGCATCGAGATGCCGGGCCTGTATCCCCTACCGCCTTTGCCGCCTCTGCCGCCCGTACCGCCTCCCTGTCCCCTTTCAACCCCGACCCCATCGCCGTCATGCCCGGCCCCGCCCGCCAACTCCTTCCCATCCACGCCTGGGCTCGCCTCCTCTCCGAGTGCCGCCTTTCCCCTTACGTGAGCCGCATGGGCTACCGCTTCGAAACCCCCTTGCTCCCCATCGACTCACCCCCCGATTCCCCTTCCGTCCCGAGCCTTCCCGGCTCCGTCCAACTCCCCCCGGGTGGCGCGCCCATCGTCCTCATGAACGACGGTCCCACCGTGGGCGGGTACCCGGTCATCGCCGTCGTTGCCACCGCCGATCTCGGGCGCCTGGCGCAGCGCCGCCCCGGCGAGCCGGTCCGCTTCGTCGAGATCACGCGCGCTGAGGCACGCGCCCGGTTCGCCACACTCGAGGTTGCGCTGGCTCGACTTGCGCCCTCTCCGTGACCCCGGTCACGGCGCTCCGCGCCCGCCCGTCACGTCGCACATTCCCGAGCCGGCGTACCATCAATGCGCAGGCGACCGACGCCGGCCGACTCCCGGCCCCATCGGATCGCCCCTCGGGGGAGGAAACTCGCATGTCGATCATCGCCTGGATCATCCTGGGCCTCATCGCGGGCTGGATCGCGAGCAAGATCGTGAACAAGACCGGCGAAGGCGTTGTCGTGGACATCATCCTCGGTATCATCGGCGCGGTCGTGGGCGGGTGGATCTTCAACCGCTTCGGCACGGCAGGCGTCACCGGGTTCAACGTCTGGAGCCTCATCGTGGCCATCATCGGCGCGGTCGTGCTCCTGCTAATCTACCACGCTATCGTCGGCAGCAGCCGGCGAACCGTGTGAGTACGTGGTCAGAGCCCCAAATGCAGCGTGCCCATCCGGACCCGGATGGGCACGTCTCGTATGCGGACGATTCCGGTGGCGCGTCGACGCCGCTTCGCGTCGCGTGGTTCACGAGCCTCATGCTCACGGCGCTCGCGGCGGGTGCGGTGTGCTCGCACGCCATCGAGGCGCCCGGTGCCGCCGATCTCTCCGCCGCCGTGTGGCTCGATGCGCAGCAGGTGCTCTACCGGAGCGCCGGGTTCACCTTCACGTTGCTGGAGCTGGGCGCGCTCGCCGCGACCTTGGCGCTTGCCGTGCAGTTGCGCCGCCGGCCGCGGCCATTCGGGCTCGCGGTGCTGGCGCTCATCTGCTTCGTCGCGATGATTCTGGTGTGGGTGGCCGGCATCCACCCGTTGAGCGTAGAAATCGCCTCGTGGAATCCCCAGACGATGCCGGCCAACTGGCCCGAGTACCGCAACCGCTGGGAGGACCTGCACGCGATCCGCGCCGGCCTCGTGCTCATCGCGCTCGGCGCGCTCATCCTCTCGACCATGGCCGACGCGGCGATGACCGGCGCCGAGCGACCCGCCGCGCCCGGTGGGGCGCGCGAGCTCAGCTCGCGTACGTGGCCGGTTCTGCTCCGTTGGCCGCGAGGATCGCGACCGCTTCCTCTCCGCCGATCGTCTCCCGCTCGAGCAGTGCCCGCGCCAGAGCCTCCAGAGCAGCGCGGTGCGTCTCGATGAGCTGCCGCACCCGCGCGTACAGTCCCTCGATGATCTCCTTCACGTCCCGGTCCATCGTTGCGTGCGTTTCGGTGCTGAGCGGCAGCGCCGGATCGTACGCCACGAGCCCGGTGCTCTGGCCCATGCCGAGGCTGTAGACCATCTCCTTTGCGATCCGCGTCGTCTGCTGCAAGTCGCTCCGGGCGCCGCTTGTCACGAGCGCCGGCCCGAACACGATCTCCTCAGCCGCGCGCCCTGCCAGTCCCTTGAGGATCTGGCTTTCGAGGTAGCGCCGCGAGTGCAGGTGGAGGTCGTCGGCCGGCGAGAAGAACGCCACGCCCATCGCCTGGCCGCGCGGCTGGATCGTCACCTTGTGCAGCCCGTCCTCCGGGCAGCACAGCACGCCGGCCAGCGCGTGTCCCGCCTCGTGCACCGCGACGATCTGCCACTCCCCGTCCGACGCGCGGAATCCCGTGCGCTCCTTGCCGAGCAGCAGCCGGTCGCGCGCCGACTCGATGTGTCCCCACGCGACGGCAACGGCACCCTGCCGCGCGGCCACGATCGCCGCCTCGTTCACCAGGTTGGCGAGATCGGCGCCGCTCGATTGCGGCATGAGGCGGGCAAGCCGGCCCAGATCGACGTCCTGCCCCACCGGCACCGCGCGCTCAAGCACGTGCAGCCGCAGGATCGCCTCGCGCTCGTCCGCGCTCGGCAGGCCCACGGAGACACTTCGATCGAACCGCCCCGGACGCCGGAGCGCCGGATCGAGGTCTTCGGGCCGGTTCGTCGCCCCGATCACCAGCACGCCCTCGCGCTGGGAGAAGCCGTCCATCTCCACCAGGAGCTGGTTGAGCGTGCGGTCGTCCTCGTTGTGGCTCCGGTTGGCCCCGCGCCGGCTGCCGATGGCGTCGATCTCATCGATGAAGATGACCCCGCCGCGCTTCCGCGCCCGGCGGAAGAGATTCTTGACGCGCGCGACGCCCAGGCCCACGAGAAATCCGGTCACTTCGGAGCCCGAGATCGCGAAGAACGGCACGCCGGCCTCGCCGGCCACGGCCCGCGCCATGAGCGTCTTGCCCGTCCCCGGCGGCCCGAACATCAGCACGCCCTTGGGCGCCCGCGCGCCGATCCGGCCGAACTTCTCGGGGTCGCGGAGGAATTCGACGACCTCCTTGAGCTCGGCGACCGTGCCCTCGTTCCCCGCGACGTTGGCGAACGTCGTGCTGCTCGGCGACTCCTCGCCGAGCGAGCCATGACCGCCTTGCGTCGCCAAGCCGCGCTTGAGGAGGATGCCGAGAACCGCGAAACCCGCGAGCACCACGAGCAGATTGAGGGCGGCCATCCGGTCGTGCTGCTCCCGCTCGGTGAACGCGACGGTGACGCCCATCGCCTCGGCGCGGTGGAGCACCTCGTCGAGCGTGGGCGAGGTGTAGACCACGCGGAACCCGGTCTCGCGCGCTCCGGGCGTCCCCGCCCCCGGCCGCATCCGTCCCCTGAGCTCGCGGCCGGGATCGATCTCGAGGGAGGCGACCTGCCGGGCGTCGAGCGCGCTCAAGAGCGCCGAGTAGGTGAGCTCGGCCGGCGCGAGCGGCGCGCGGAGGGTGCGGATGCCGAGCCCGAGGCCGACCAGAAGTAGCGTGATGAGGATTCCCGCCCAGAGCGACGGCTGGGTCAAGATTGCGCGCCAGAACGTGCGGGATTGCTTGCGTGCCTGCATGGATGTGACCGTTGGGAAGACCGCGGAGCTATCGCAACATGTAAGCCATGCGGTATGCCCGACACCTGCGCCGGGCGCCGATGGATTGGTCTCTGACTTTGCCAGAAGGATGATGTTCTGCGGGAGAAGTATCGCCAGAAGGCACGTTCGTTGCTACCCCGCCAGGCCCCATGATTCCACTCGCCGATCTACATAGCCACCTGGTCCCGGGCGTCGATGACGGCGCCGCGTCGCTCGATGAGGCGCTGGACTCGCTCCGGCACCTCCGCGCGGAGGGCGTCACCGCGCTGGTCACGACGCCCCACCTGCTCCTCCCGCGGCTCTCGACCGACGCCGCTATCGGGCGCGAACTCGAGCGCCACCGCCGCGCCTTCGACCTGCTCCTTGACGCGACGGAAGGGGCGAGCGACTTGCCAGCCGTCGCTCTCGGCCAGGAGATCTGGGCGCCCGACGCTGCGGCGATCCGCCGAGTGGCAAGTCGTGCGGACGTGGGTTTCGGCGGCGGCGACGTGCTGCTCGTCGAGTTCGGCTTTGTCCTCAAGGGCACGCACGAGGATGTAATCGAGGCGGCGCGCGCGGCGGGGCGGCGGATCGTGATCGCGCATCCCGAGCGCTACCGGTTCGTCTCCGGAATGGATCCGCTCGAGACCGCGGCCGCATGGCGCGGCCGGGGCGCCGAGATACAGATCAACGCCGGAAGCCTGACCGGCCACTACGCCGATTCGGCGCCCGGCTCGGAATCGCTCTCCTGGCGCCTCATCGACGCCGGCCTTGCCGATCTTATCTCCACCGACCACCACGGGACGCGCCGCGAGGGCGTCTCGCCGCGCGAAGCCCGGACCGCGCTGCTCGCGCGCAATCTGCGGGAGGCGGCGGAGCGGCTCCTGAGCACGAACCCCGGTCGGATCGTGCGTGCCGCGCTCGAGTCAGCCGCGATCCGCTCGGCCTGATCAGCGCTCAGCCAGCAACTTCTGTTTGAGCGCGATCACGATCCGCGATCCCTTGGCCACGTACACGTCGCGATCCTTGGTCTGAATGGCGCGCTGCGTGCCGACCGCGCCGCCCAGCACGCCGCCTACCACCGCACCCTTCCCTCCCGCCACGAGCCCGCCCGCGAGCGCGCCCGCGCCGACGCCGACGCCCACCTTGGCCGCGTCGTTCACGTTGGTCTTCCGCCCCGCGAGCTGCCGCTCCACGGAGACCACGCTCGCCGTGAGCGGATAGGTGTGCCCATCGGCCGCGAGCTGCTGGGTCGAGAGGCGGAGCACGCCCGGATCGCCCTTGTGCTCGGATTCGTGGATCGCCTCGATCCGGAGCGTGAGCGTAGCGCCCTCCGGTATCACCACCTGCCCGTGCTCGTCCTTCACGGCCGACGACACCGTGGCCGTCACGGACTCACCCGCCTTATTGTGGCGGGAGTGGATTTCGTCATCGAGCTTCGCGGTGACGCGGGTGCCCGCCGCCAACTCGCTCGGCCCCTGGGCAAGTTTGCCGCCCGCGCCGCATGCGGTGAGCGTCGCGAGCACCGCGAGTGCGGAGGTCGTGGTGAGGGTTCGGCGCATCGTCCATCTCCGGCGTCGGGGTAGCCTCTCATCATCGGCTGGGTGCCGCGCCTGGGCGCAGCAAGCGACGTACCCGCGGCCTATCGACCGCTAACGCGTTGTCGTCACGCCGCGTCCAGCATGGGAAGGCACGTCCAGGGGACGCGCCGACCGGGCATTCCACCGGTTGCGCCGCGGTGGGCGGCGGCAATCAACTCGCTCGGCGGCGGCATGGCGGTCCGAATGCGCGCCGCGATCGGGGTGTGCGCCACTCCGCGGACTGCAGTTCGCTTCTTCGGGTGAGATCATAACTCTGGCTACCGCTCACTGACGCCCGCTACGCGGCGCACACCCCGATCGCGGCGCACCGGCGCTCCGAAGCGCGGGGATTTGTCGCCGGCAGCCCACCGCGCATGCATTGCGAACGCCCGCGTTTCGGAGCGTGGCCGGTGGCGCCCGGCCTGGCGGGGGCTGCCCCGGACGGACGCGTCAGTGAGCGGCAGCCCCCCTTGGGATCTCTCCGCTTGAGCGAACTGCAGCGGCCGGTAGGGGCTGTCCCCGCCAGGCCGGGCGCCCCACACGGAGCCCCCGCGATCGACGTCCGTAACGCCGGTCACCGCGTCCGCGCCCGCCCGATCGCATGTAGTTGAACATGGTCGCCCAATCTCGGAGGCTCGCAGCGCTCGGCGCCGCGACCGTGCTCTTGGCGCTCGCGGGCTGTGGCAGCGTCCGCGACGACGCCGTCGAGACCGCCGCGCTCGACCGCGAGCCCGGTGCCGCAGACACAGTTGTCTTCGGCGTCGATCGCCTGCACCTCGCGGGCGACGTGCCAGCCGACCGCCGCTTCCTCGAGCGCCTGCTCGATCACTATCAGGGATTGGACTACCTGGTGGCCCGCATGGACCGGGACCCCGCGAGCGGCAGAGCCCGCAGCCACGCGGAGCGATTCGAGAACCACGAGCACCCGGAAAAGCGCCGCATGGACGAGCTGCTTCGCAGCCACTACGGCGAGCGCTATATCCCGATCGTCCCACCTCGCTTCAAGGCGGCCGTCGACTCGCTCGCCGCGCTCCCACCCGACGAACAGCCCCGCGCGCTCGTGCGCCTGCTCGCCAAGCACCACAGGGCGGACCTCACGCTGATCGACAGCATGATGCCCGCCCTGCAGGATACGGTGGTGCGTACGGTTGCGGAGGATCTGCGCGCCCACCAGGCGCACGAGCTGGACCGCCTGCTCGCGCGCCTGGCCCCGCGGTGAGTCGCTAGCGCGCGCTCACCGCCCTCGGCGTCACTGCCCGGGTTCGCCGAGCCGGATGCGCTCCACCCGGTGGGTCTTGGCCCGCGCGTTGTAGATCCGGAGCGAAACGATCTCGCCCGCCTTGTCGCCCTTGAGCGCATTGCGCAGGTCTTGCGGGCTCTTCACCGCGTGGCCCTCGACCGACTGGATGATGTCGGGGCCGCCGTTCTCCGGACCCGCAATCGACTCATAAGACGGCCCGCCCGGTCGCACGTCGGTCACGACGACCCCCTTCACGTCGTTCGGCAGCCCGAACTGCTCGGCCGTGGATTGGTCGAGTGGCGCCACGCTGACGCCCAGGGTGGCAAGCGGCGCGGATGCGCCGTTGTCGTCTGACGAATTGTTACTGTCGTTCGCGGAGGCGAGCTCGGTCTTCTCCGGCACGTTCTGCAGCGGCACGGGGAACGTTTTCCGCACGCCGCCCTTCCGCGCCACCGTGATCTTCACCGTCTCGCCAGGCTTCTGGAACGCGATCCGCTGCTGCAGTTGCGCCGTGTACTCGACCGGCTGGCCGTTCACCGCGATGATGATGTCGCCCGGCTCCAGCCCGGCGTCCTTCGCGGCCTTCCCTTCCGGCGTGAAGTCCTGCACCACCACGCCCCGCACGTCGGACAGCCCGACGTACTGCGCGTCGTTGGTCGTCGCGTCGCGCACCAGCACGCCGAGCGCGGCCCGGTGGACCTTGCCGCCGTGGATGAGCTGATCCATGACCTGGCGCGCGAGATTGATCGGGATCGCGAAGCCGTAGCCCGAGTAAAAGCCGGTCTCGCTCGCGATGGCCGAGTTGATGCCCACCACCTCACCGCGCACGCCGACGAGCGGCCCGCCCGAATTGCCCGGATTGATTGCCGCGTCGGTCTGAATGAAGTCCTGGATGCTGCGGTCCGTGCGGTTCGGCAGGTTGAGCGAGCGCGCCTTGGCGCTGATGATTCCCTGCGTCACGGTGAACGTCAGGTTGTCGCCGAGCGGATTGCCCACCGCAAGCACCCACTCGCCCACGCGGGCCGAGTCGCTGTTGCCGAGCGCCGCGGGCGTGAGGTTATCGGCGTCGATCTTGAGCACCGCGACGTCGGTCGTCGGATCGGTCCCCACCACCTTGGCGGTGAACTCGCGCCGGTCGAGCAGGCGCACGGTAACCCGCTTCGAGTCGGCCACCACATGCGCGTTGGTGAGGATGTAGCCATCGGGCGAAACGATGAAGCCGGAGCCCGACGCTTCCTGGAACTGCGGCCGCTGCTGGGGACCGCCGGGCGTGCCCGGAAATCCGCGGAAGAACGGCTCGAAGCCGGGCGGAATCCGCATCGCGGGCACGCTGTCCCGGTGGGCTGTGATCTCCGACTTGATGTACACGACGCTTGGCTTTACGTGCTCGGCCACGGCCGCAAAGGCCTCGCTCAGCGATTCGAGCCCGGCGGCGCCGGACGGCGGCGCGTCGGACACCCGGGCAGCGGGCGTCGCCTGCGCCGACTGCTGCGGGGCCGGCGCCGCGCGGGAAATCTGCTGGGCGCTCGACCAGGCGGGCAGATCGAACGCACCCGCGATGAGCAGCCCGGAGAGAAATCCTCCGGACACGAATGCCGTAATCTTGAAACGCTGACGCCACGGTGCCGACATGCAATACTCCTGCGAAAGCCGGGTGTCCGGCCTGGTGGACCATCGAAGGGAATCCGTCTCGCTCGACAGATGCATCGGGCGGATGGTTCGTCGCGCGGCCGATGCGCGGCCACAGCTCAAGATCGAAGGGTAACACCGGGGCCCGCTGTGCCCCAGGTTGCTGCGGAATGACGACGTGGAACGGGGAGTTGCGGTTTCAGCGAGACGGTGAGACCGAATCGGCGGCCACCACCCGGACGGTCCCGGTGTCGAACCCCGACTGGGTGTCGCCGGCCATGTCCCGGCCGCCGTGGGTGGCGCGCGCGGCGCCCTGGATCGCGCCGGTTTCGGTGCCGTCGCCGGTACCGAGGCTGTCGGGATTGCCGCCGCGGCCGCCGCACGCGGTGAGTGCGCCGGCGGCCATGCCGACCGAGACGAGAACGAGCAGGGTTCGGCGATGCATGCTCAAGGGTAATGCAGTCGCCCCGCGGTCACCGTGCCGAGGGTCACGCCGTGCTTTCGGCAAACGGCGTCACGGCCGCCTCGTCGCGCTCGCCCGTGCGGATCCGGTGCACCTGCTCCACGTCGAGCACGAAGACCTTGCCGTCGCCCACGTCGCCGGTACGTGCTGCGGCCAGCACGGCGCGCACCGTCACGTCGACGAAGCCGTCCGACACACCGATCTCGAGCCGCACCTTTTCCTGCAGGCCCATTTTGACGGTGGTGCCCCGATAGGTCTCCACCCGCTCGGTCTCGCCGCCGTGCCCCATCACCCTCGACACGGTGAGACCGCGGACCTCGGCCCGGTAAAGCGCCTCGAGCACGTCGTTCAGGCGCTCGGGCCGCACGATCGCGATGATGAGCTTCATGGATCAATCTCCTCGTGGGCGTGCGCCCCGCGTCAGCGCGCGATGGGGTGAGGGGTAAGCGCCGGTGCGGGCGCCACCCCGAAGTCGGAATCCGGCAGCACCAGGATCGAACCCTCGCCGCTGGTGTACGCCTCCTCGCCGTGCTGCGTCACGTCCATGCCGAGCGCCTCGGCCTGACTGACGCCGCGGAGCTCCACGACGGACCCGAGCACCTTGAGGATCACGAACGTCATCACACCCGCGTAGACGAACGAAGCCACGACGCCCACCGCCTGGATCCCGAGCTGCGCGGCGTTGCCGGCCAGGAGACCGTCGGTGCCGCCCCACGCCTTTACCGCGAATACGCCGGTGAGCAGCGCGCCGGTGATGCCGCCGATGCCGTGGCCTGCGAAAACGTCGAGCGAATCGTCCAGCCGGGTGCGCGAGCGGAGGATGATGGCGAAGTATGACGGGAACGCCGCGAGCGCGCCCAGGGCAAGCGCGCCCATCGGGCTCACGAACCCCGCTGCCGGCGTGATGGCCACGAGACCCACCACGATGCCGGTGGCCCCGCCCACGGCCGTAGCCCGCCGGGTCCGGACGTAGTCGAGCAGCACCCACACGACGAGTGTCGCCATCGGGGCCAGGAAGGTGTTGGTGAACGCCGTCGCCGCCGACCCGTTGGCCGCGAGCGCGCTGCCGCCGTTGAAGCCGAACCAGCCGAACCAGAGGAGCCCGGCACCGAGCAGCACGAACGGCACGTTGTGCGGCAGAATGGCCTGCCGCCCGTAGTCCTTGCGCGCGCCGATCACCGCCGCGGCCACGAGCGCCGACACGCCGGCGTTGATGTGCACCACCGTGCCGCCGGCAAAGTCGAGCACGCCGAGCTTGCCGAGCCAGCCACCGCCCCAGACCCAGTGCGCCACCGGCGCGTACACCACGAGCGCCCAGATCGCGATGAAGGCGATGTAGGGTCCGAACCGCATCCGCTCGACGATGGCGCCGGAGATGAGCGCCGCCGTGATGATGGCGAAGGTGCCCTGATAGGCCATGAAGAGCACGTGGGGAATGGTGCCCTTGGCGTCCGCCGTGACCCCATTGAGGAAAGCGTTCTGCAGCCCCCCGATCCAGGCCGACCCGTCGGCAAAGGCGAGGCTGTAGGCGGCGACTGCCCAGAGGATGCCGACCACACCGAGCGCCACGTAGCTCATCATCATGGTGTTGAGCGAGCTCTTGGACCGGACGAGGCCTCCGTAGAAGAAGCCGAGCGCCGGGGTCATGAGCAGCACGAGCGCGGTGGCCGTGAGCATCCACGCGGTGTCGGCGGGGACGACCGTCGGCGCGGGGACGGGGACGGGGGCGGGGGCGGCGCTCTGTAGCAGTGGGAGCAGCGCGGAGATCGGCACCGGTGTTGGCCTCAGGTCGGGGTGAACGGTCGAGCCGCACGGGCTTGGCGCCGGATACGATAGTGATTGGAGGGGGAATGCGCAAGCGAAGTGTGTGCGATTGCCTGCATCATATGCACATATTCACGGCGCTAACCGCGTACGAGCGGCGCTAGCCCTGATATTCGTTCATCATGATGTGCAATTCGCGCGCGTTTTGTTGTACATTGCTGCGACAAGAGCGGCCGCAGCCACGCTGCCCGGTAAGCTCGCATAAGTGCTGGCGATAGGAGCGGTGGACCAGCGGCAAAGCTGGGGAGGATGGCTGCTGGGCGGGGGCTGGGATGATGGTGCGACGATGCTGCGGCGCGGGCCGGTGCGCGACTCAGCCGGCCCGGTGCTCCCCGGCGGACGTCGGACCGGACGGCTCCCTGGCGATCGCGTCGACCTGCTGCGCGAGCTCGCCCCGACTCAGCCGCTCGGGCGAGAGCGCGAGCAGCCGGCGGACCCGGCCGCGGATCACCCGGAAGGCCGCTTCGAACGCGGCGCGCCGCACCGCGTCGCTGCCGCCCACCGCAGCGGGGTCCGGCATGCCCCAGTGCGCCACCGCCGGCCGGCCGGGAAGAAGCGGGCAGCTCTCCCGCGCGTGATCGCAGACGGTGACGACGCAGTCCCACTCTCGCGTGGCGGCGACATCGAGCCCGCGAGGCGCATGGCCGGGCGAGGCGTAGCCGTACTCCTCCAGCACTCGCACCGCGAGCGGATTCACCCGCGCCGCCGGCTCGACACCGGCGCTCTCCGCCACCACCCGCCCGCCGGCTTCAGCGTTGAGCACGGCTTCGGCGATCTGGCTCCGAGCGCTGTTACCGGTGCAGACGAAGAGGAGCCGGAGCGGCGGCCGGCTCACGCCGCGCCCGGCTTGGTCGCCCGCACGAACGCACCCATTACCCGCCCCGTTACCTCACGGGCCAGTACCTCGAGGTCGGCATCGGTCCCGGCCAGAAACGCGCGCGCGTCTTCCATCTGATAGATCCTGGTGGGCTCGATCTCGGCGCCGGTGAATCCCGTCTCGGCAAGGAGCGCCTTGAACTCGCCTTCCTCGAGCGCGCCCGCCACGCAGCCGACCCACAGCTCCATGCTCCGCCGCACCGGCGCCGGCAGCTCGCCGCGCACGACCACGTCCGATACCGCGAGCCGGCCGCCCGGCTTGAGCACCCGGAACGCTTCGGCCAGCACCCGGCGCTTGTCGGCCGAGAGATTGATGACGCAGTTGGAGATGATGACGTCGACCGACGCGTCGGGCAGCGGGATGTGCTCGATCTCGCCCTCGAGGAACTCGACGTTGGTGGCGCCGGCCTTTGCGGCGTTGGCCCGTGCCAGCGCGAGCATCTCGTCGGTCATGTCGAGGCCGTACGCCTTGCCGCTCGGACCCACGCGCCGGGCGGAGAGCAGCACGTCGATGCCGCCGCCCGAGCCCAGGTCGAGCACCGTGTCGCCTTCGCGCAGCTCGGCCAGCGCGGTCGGATTTCCGCAGCCGAGCGAAGCCAGCACGGCCTCCGCGGGAAGGCAGGCGGTCTGGTCGGGGCCATAAAGGTTGGCCGTGATGGGGTCATGGCCGCCACCGGTGGCGGGCGCCGCTCCGCAGCAGGAGTTGGCCGTGCCGCAGCAGGAGTCGGCGGGCCCGCAATCGGCATCGCCTTCGCCCGCGAGGACCCGCCTCGCGGCTTCGCCGTAGCGCTGGCGGACGGTGTCCCTGATCGTCGCCGGCTCGGCCCTGTCGCCCGCCGGGTTTGCGCTGTTCGTCGTCATGCATTCCTCCGGAAAACAAGATTCGTTGATATGTCGAGCAAAACTCGAATCGGCTTAGCCGCAGCACGCCTCCCGCTGCCGCGCGACGGCCGCGGGTGTGGGGCGAAGCACCTTGGACGCCTCCTCCAGCGCATCGAACGCCTCGGGCCGGAGCCAGTAATACGCCCAGCGGCCTTCGCGCCGGCAGTCGATCACGCCGGCCTCGCGCAGCACCTTGAGATGGAAGCTGAGCCGGGACTGGGCGGCGTCGAGGAGGTCGGTCAGCTCGCACACGCAGCGCTCGCCGCGCCGCAGTCGCTCGACGATGGCGAGCCGGGTCTCGTCGGAGAGGGCGTGGAAGAGGGCGGCGGTTGCGCGGACGGAGGTTTCGGTGCTCATGTCCGGCAACATAACAAGAAGTGTTGATATGTCAAGCAAGGACCAACGGCGCGGCACCACGCGATCGAAGCGTTACCCGCCATGCCCACCCCCAAAGTGCCCGTCGAGCTTCCCGTCGGACGCGATATCCATTTCCACGATGTCGTCGAAGTCGTCGCGGGCACCCCGGCCGCTGTACGAGCCGAAGCCGGAGGATGCCATTCCCGTCAGCGCTTCCCAGATGCAGGCGCTGATCCAGTAGAAAATCCCGAACAGCACGATGAGGCAGCCGGTCATGATCTTACCTTAATGGCGGACAGTGACACCGCCGCCCCGGCTTGCGACTCCCCCACCCCCCCGCGCATCCTACGGTCGGCGCCCACCGGCAAGCCCTGCCATCGGCGCCGTCGGGCCGCGACACCAGGCGCGGCGCTCCGCAACACCACAACTGCAACTCTCCCATGCCTTTGCTCGCCCTCGACCGGGTGTCCAAACACTTTGGCGCCATCGCTGCCGTCGACGAAGTCTCCTTCGAGGTGGACCGCGGCCAGGTGGTCGGTTTCCTCGGACCCAATGGCGCCGGCAAGTCCACCACCATGCGGATGATCACCCAGTTCCTGGAGCCCGACGCCGGCTCCATCCGCCTCGACGGCATTCCGCTTGACGAGGCCGGCCGCGCCGCCAAGCGGCGGATCGGCTACCTCCCCGAGAACAACCCGCTCTACGCCGAGATGCTGGTGTCGGAGTACCTCGATTTCGTGGGCCGGCTCCGGGCGCTCGACGGACCCGAGCGGCGGAGCGCTATCGACGAGTCCGTCGCCGCCACCGGGCTCGAGCCTGTCTTCCACCGTCCGATCGGTGAGCTATCCAAGGGGTTCCGCCAGCGCGTCGGGCTCGCCGCTGCCATCCTCCACCGGCCCGACCTTCTCATCCTCGACGAGCCGACCGAAGGGCTCGATCCGAACCAGCGGGTCGAGATCCGCCGGCTGATCGGCGAGCTGGGCCGGGAGCGCACCGTGCTCCTTTCCACCCACGTGCTGCCGGAGCTTCGGTACACCTGCTCGCGCCTCCTCATCATCAACCAGGGCCGCCTCGTGGCCGACGGGCCGATGGACGACCTGGTCGCCCGGGCCAAAGGCGCGGCGCGGATCGCGGTCGAAGCCGCGGGCGACGGGGCGGCCGCACACTTCGCCGAGAAGATCGCGGCGCTCCCCGGGGTCGCCGCCGTCGAGCCGCACGAGCCGGTCGAGGGACGCGCGCGCGTCACCGTGACCGCCTCCGCCGCGGAAGACCTCCGCCCGCGGATTTTCGACCTGACCAAGGCAGAAGGCTGGACCCTCTTCGAGCTGCACCAGGAAGCCGGCAGCCTCGAGGATCTGTTCCGCGAGCTTACGATTCAGCAGGAGTCCTGAGTGATGCGCATCTGGACTGTCACGCGCCGCGAGCTCAAGGCGCTGTTCGACCTTCCCACCGGTTACGTGCTGCTGGTGGCCTTCCTCGCGATCAACGCGTTCCTCTTCTTCCGCCAGGCCTACCTGACGCAGGTGGCGAGCCTCCGCCCGATGCTCGACGTGCTGCCGTGGGAGCTGCTCTTCTTCGTGCCGGCGGTGACGATGCGCTCGCTCTCGGAGGACATCCGCGGCGGGCAGCTCGAGGTGGTGCTGGCGCAGCCCCTGAGCGAGCTGGAGCTCCTGCTCGGCAAGTACTTCGCGTCGGTGCTCTTTCTCTGGATTGCGCTCGCGCTTTCGCTTGCCATTCCGCTCGGCCTCTCGCTCGGCGCGGACATGCCGTGGCCCACGGTGGCGGCGCAGTATGTGGGCGCCGGGCTGCTCGCCGCGGGGTTCGCGGGCATCGGCACCTGGGCCTCGAGCCTCTCGCGCAGCCAGATCACCGCGTTCATCCTCGCGGCCGTGCTGATGTTCCTGCTGATCCTGGCGGGGCTGAATCCGCTCCTCGTAGGGCTGCCGCCGTCACTCGCCACCACCGCCGCGCGGATCGGCGTGCTCTCGCACTTCGAGAGCATCGGGCGCGGCGTAATCGACCTGCGCGACGTCATCTACTTCGTCTCGCTCGCGGGCATCTTCCTGGCGCTCGCATACGGCGCGCTGCTCGGCCGGAAGCTCGCCCCGGCGCGCGGCGCGCTCCGCCGGCTTCGTTTGGGCGTGGGCATGCTCGCCGCGTCGCTCGTCGTGGTGAACTTGCTGGGCGGCTACATCAACGGGCGGCTCGACCTCTCGCCGGGACAGGCATACACCCTTTCTCCGGCGAGCCGGCAGGTGCTCGGTAACCTCGACGATCTCGTCACGATCAAGGTCTTCGCCTCGTCCGAGCTGCCGACCGAAGTGGCGCTCATGAAGCGCGACGTGGACGACCTGCTGCACGACATCCGCTCGGCCGGACACGACCGGGTCCGGATCATCGAGCGCGACCCGTCGAGCGACGACAAGGCCAAGAGCGAGGCCGAGGCGCTCGGCATCCAGCCGGTGCAATTCAACGTGATCGGCGAGTCGGAGCTGCAGGTGAAGCAGGGATATCTGGGCATCGCGCTCCAGCACGGCGCCGAGACGACCACGCTGCCGTTCGTGCACAACACCGACGACCTGGAGTACCGGCTGGTCTCGTCGATCCGCGACATCACCCGCGCCGACAAGCCCAGGATCGGGCTCCTCGCCACGTCGGGGGGATCGCCCGGCACGGGGTACAGCGATCTCAGGGAGCAACTCAGGAAGTCCTACGACATGGGAGACGTGTCACTGCACGACACGATCCCACTCGATACCACGATGGCCGCGCTGGTGCTCGCGGGATCGCCCGACTCGGTGCCCGCGGCCCAGCTCGAGCGGTTGCAGCGCTACGTGGACCATGGCGGAAATCTTCTCGTGCTCGCGGGCGGCATGGCGCTCTCCTCGCAGATGCCGGTGGCCGACCCGCGTCCGCTTCCGTGGAACTCGCTGCTCGATCCGTTTGGCGTTTCGGTGCGGAGTGACGTGGCGTACGACCTTCTCGCGAGCGAAGCGATCCCGGTGTCGAGCGATTTCGGCCGGGTGATGCGGCTGTATCCGTTCTTCATTCGCGCGGAGAGCACCCACCGCTCAGCGATCAACCGCGACATCGGCGCGGCGGTGCTCACCTGGGCCAGCACGATCGACACGAGCAAAGCGGCGAAGGGCACGGTGACGCCACTCCTCCGGACGAGCGCCGCCGGCGGCACGCTCACCGGTGCCACTTCGATCGATCCGCAGCGCGACTTTCCGCAGTCGGGTGCCGGGCGAAAGCTCCTCGCGGTAGTCGTGGCACCGAAGGACAGTGCGCGCGGCCGAGCGGTGGTGATCGGCAGCACCGATTTCGCGACCGACAGGTTCGTGCGGGTGGCGCCGGAAAACCTCACCATCGCGCTCAACGCGGCCGACTGGCTGGCCCAGGATGAGGGACTGATCGCGATCCGATCGAAAGACCGGCACCCCGTCCCGCTCGTCTTCGCGACGGCGGCGGAGCGGGATCTCGCCAAGTACGTGAACTTGGTCGGGCTGCCACTCCTGGTCGTGCTCGTGGGCATCGTGCACTTGGTACGGCGCCGGCGGCGCACGCGCGCACCATACCGGCCGTTCGTGCCGTCGGCGACGCCGGCGCAGGAGGCGGCAGCATGAGCGCGAGGCAACTGCTCAGGATGGGCATCGCGCTCGTGGTGCTGCTGGCGCTCTGGGGCGCGGCGGCGTTCGCGCGGCGGCACCGTGGGTCGCCGGCGGGCGAGGACGCGTTCCGGTTGCCGGCGGTGGCGCGCGCATCGGTGGACACGGTGGTGCTCACGCACGGCGCCGACACCGCGGTGCTCGCCAGGCAGGATTCGGCCCGCTGGACCGTGAACGGGCACCGCGCGGCACCGCGGGCGGTGGCCGATCTCTTCGCGGCGCTGGCCGACACCGCGCCGGCGAGCGAGCTGATTGCCGAGGAGCCCGCATCGCACGCGGCGCTCGGGGTGGACAGCGCGGGCGGGACCCACGTCGAGATGCGCGGCGGCGGCAAGATGCTGGTGGATTTCATCGCGGGCAATCGGTCGGCGCAGTCCGGCGGCGGATACGTGCGCCGTGTGGGGGAGGACCCCACTTATCTCCTGCACGGCCGCCTGGTGGACGCCGTGACCCGCCAGACCGACAGCTGGCGCGACCACAAGATCGCGGCCGTGCCGTCCGACAGCGTGGCCCGGATCGACGTGACCCGCTCAGGGCATCATTACACGCTCGCACGCGGGGAGGAGGGGTGGAGGCTCAAGCCGGGCGGCGCGGTCGATACCGCCCAGGTGGCCGATCTGCTGTCGGAGTATCGCGCGGTGGACGCGACGGCGTTCGCCTCGCCCGCGCAGGCCGATTCGCTCGACTTCAGGCGGCCGGACCGGCGTACTCGGCTCGAGCGCAAGGACGGGTCGCCGATCCTCACCCTGCTCATCGATTCCACCAAGGCCGGGTTCTGGGCCAAGGCGGATACCGGCCAGACGGTGTACCGGATCGACTCGTATACCGCCGACCGGCTGGCGCCGGAGGCGAAGACGCTCGAGGCGCAGCCGGCAGCGAAGGCGGCCAAGGCGTCGGCGAAGGTTGCGGCCAAGGCGACGAAGTAGGTGTAATGCTTCGGCGGGGCGTGCGTCAGCAGGTTTGAAGGCGACGATGCCTCAGGCAGTCTGACCGCAAACCCAAAGGAGCGATCCCGATGAGCGATTCCACGAAGCCCTCCCAGGCCTGCCAGTGCCGCTGCAGCTGTGCCGGCACCACCGAGTGCCCCTGCACGGCCGCCGAGTGCACCTGCGGCTGCGGGTGCAAGTAGGGTGGATCCGGAAATGATGGACGAGTCGGTCGAGGCACCCGGAGCTCTCCGGGTGCTTCTCGACAGCCACGCCCGGTTTCTCGCGTTCGTCGAGCGGCGCGTGGGGTCGCGCGACGTGGCGGAGGACATCCTGCAGGAGGCGTTCGTCCGTAGCCTCGACGGCACGGCGGGGCTGCGGAATTCCGAATCCGCAGTCGCGTGGTTCTATCGCGTGCTCAGGAACGCCATCACCGACCATTTCCGCAGGCAGGATTCGCGGGCGCGGGCCCACGACCGATTTGCGTCCGAGGCGGACGAGGCGGTTGCGGGTCCCGATGAGGAGCTCGAGACCGTGATCTGTGCTTGTGTCGCGGCCCTCGTCGGCACGATCAAGCCGGAGTACGGCGCGGCCATTCGCCGGGTGGACCTCGACGGAAGGAGCGTCCGCGACTTTGCCGCGGAGATCGGTATCACGCCGGGGAATGCGGGGGTTCGGCTGCACCGGGCCCGCGAGGCGCTCCGCCGGCAGGTGGCGCGGAGTTGCGGCACCTGCCTAACCCACGGCTGCCTCGACTGCAACTGCAGTCGGGGCGAGGCCGGGGCCGGCGCAGAGACATGTAACTAGCGCCGTTCGCGCACACGCACCCGCGTGTGCACGTCCCGCACGCCGGCCACCGATTCCGCGACCTCGGCGGCCACGCGGCGCATGCGGCGGTCCTCCACGCTCCCGGTAAGCGACACCTCGCCGTCGTTCACTTTCACTTCGATTTCGCTCGCGTCCACCCCGAGGTGTACGGTAAGCGCCTCGCAGACGTCCTCGGCGATTCGCCCGTCGGGGCGGCGGTGGTTCTTCGGGCCCCGGCCGGCGTAGGTGGGGTGGTCGAGCATGCGGGCTGACGAATAGTCTGCTCCGGCCAGCGCGCCGCGCATATCGATCCAGTGCGGGTCCATCCGGGTGCTGCCCGCCCGGCCTCCCCCGCCGCCCCATTCGACCGGGCCGAAGTGGTCACCCAGCGGATCGGGATGTGAGCGGGCGTAGCGCCAGCTATTCAGATCGTAGGGCATGGGCTGGGTGTAGTCGTGGTCCATGGACGGTCCTCCGTTTTGGTCTCGCATCGCTCCTTGCCGTCCGCCCCCCCCAAGCTAGGCCGCCCGCGCCGGCGGGATGGTGACCCGCGCCCCCGCGCGCCGGCTCTCGCCGCCCCAAGCTGGGCTCGGCGGCGGCCGGCGGGCGGCATGCCGAGAGGCGAATTTCGGCGGAGGCCACCACGATGGCATTGAACGAGGACCAACGGCGGCACCTGGAGCGTCGCCTGCACGAGGAGCGGGACCGGGTGCTCCGCATCCTGCGCCGCGCCGGCGAAACGCTCGGCGTGAGCGAGGCTGACCGGTCGGGAGACATCTCGCACCTTCCCTTCCACATCGCCGACGTGGGCACCGAGACCTACGAGCTGGAGATGGACGCGATGTTCGCCCAGCGCGCGGGCGACGAGCTGCAGGCCATCGACGACGCGCTCCGGCGCCTATACGAAACGCCGGACCGCTACGGAATCGATGAAAACACCGGCAAGCCGATTTCGTTCGAGCGGCTGGACCTGGTGCCGTGGGCGCGCAGCGCCGGACCGGAGCATCGGGCGCCCGAGCAGTGACCGCCGGGCGTACCGGGTGAGGCGAACGACATGACCATGCGCGTGGGGCCGGCCGGTTGGAGCTACAAGGACTGGGAGGGGCTCGTCTGTCGGCGCCGCCGACGCGCAAGGCCGCGAGCCGGGTAGCATCCGGACAAACGCCTCGTCCCGCAAAGCGGACCTAATTCGATCGCGGCAACGAAGAGGGCCCGGCGATGCCGGGCCCTCTTCTCGCGCACTGCTTGGGCTCACTGCAGTCCGAGACTCACTGCACCGCGTTCATCATATCGAAGATCGGCAGGTACATCGCCACCACCATGCCGCCCACGACCACACCGAGGAACACGATCATCATCGGCTCCATGAGCGAGAGCAGCGCGCTCACCGCCACGTCCACTTCCTCATCATAGAAATCGGCGATCTTGCTGAGCATCTCATCGAGCCCGCCGGTCTGCTCACCCACCGCGATCATGGAGATCACCATCGGCGGGAACACCGCCGACTTCTCCAGCGGCGCCGCGATGGTTTCGCCCCCGGCGATCGACTGCCGCGACGCCATCACGGCGTCGTGGATCACCATGTTGCCGGCCGTCTTGGCCGTGATCTCGAGCCCGTCCAGGATCGACACGCCCGACGAGATGAGCGTGCCCAGCGTGCGGGTGAAGCGGGAGACCGCGGACTTCCGCAGCATTTCGCCCAGGAGCGGCGCCTTGAGCAGCGCCGCGTCCATCGTGCGGCGCCCGCTCACCGTGCCGTAGTAGCGCCGGAACGCGAACCCGATGGCGCCGGCGACGCCGGCGATGGCCCACCAGTAGTGCAGCAGCCCCTGCGAGAGGCCGATCACGATGCGCGTCGGTAGCGGGAGGTCGAGGTTCACCGACGAGAAGAGGTTCTGGAACACCGGGATCACGAAGATGAGCAGCACCGCGACGGCGACGCCGGCGACCGTCATGATGACGCCCGGGTACACCATCGCGCCCTTCACCTTCCGAATCAGGGCGTCGTTCTTCTCCAGGAACGTCGCGAGCCGGAGCAGGATCGTGTCCAGGATGCCGCCCGCCTCGCCCGCGGCCACCATATTGACGTAGAGCGCCGAGAACGCACGCGGATGCTTGGCGAAGGCGTCGGCGAGGGTGTTGCCCGACTCGACATCGTACACCACGGCGCGCGTCACCTCGGCCAGCGCTTTGTTCTCGGTCTGCTGGGCCAGGATGGTGAGCGATTGCACCAGCGGCAGGCCCGCGTTGATCATCGTCGCGAACTGACGGGTGAAGATCACGATGTCGCGGATCTTGATTCGCTGCCCGCCCAGACCGAACGTGATCTTCTTGGGCGCCTGGCGCACGCTCACCAGCAGCAGGCGGTTCTTCCGGAGGTAGGCGTTCACCTCCGACTGGCTGGCCACGTCGAGCTGACCCTTCTGGATCTGCCCCGAAGGATTGCGCGCGGTATACTCGAAGACGGGCATCAGCGGTCTCCCCGGTTCAGCGACGCGCGCCGGCGGCAGCGCGGAGCGGCTTCTCCATCGGCACCGGCTCGCGATCCTCCACCAGCTCCTTGCCGATCATGCGCCCGAATTCGCGCGGATCGGAGGAGACGCGGAGGCATTCCTCCTCGGACGCTTCGCCGGCGGTGTAGATCTGGTAGAGCGAGTCGTTCATCGTCTGCATCCCGTACCGCTTGCCGGCCTGCATGGCCCCGTAGATCATATGGATCTTTTCTTCACGAATCATCGCCCGGATGGCCGGCGTGATCACCATGATCTCCGCCGCCATCACCCGCCCACGCCCCCGGAGCTTGGGCAGCAGCGTCTGGGTGATCACGCCTTCCAGCACGAAGGCGAGCTGCGCCCGCACCTGCGACTGCTGGTTGTGCGGGAAGACGTCGATGATGCGATTGATCGACTCGGCCGCGGAGTTGGTGTGCAGCGTGGCCAGAGCGAGGTGGCCCGTTTCCGCGATGGTGAGCGCCGCGGCGATGGTCTCGAGGTCGCGCATCTCGCCCACCAGGATCACGTCCGGGTCCTCGCGCAGGCAGTACTTGAGCGCCGTCGAGAAGCTCTTGGTGTCGGTGCCCACCTCGCGCTGGTTAACGATGCAGCCCTGGTGGCGGTGGATGAACTCGATCGGGTCCTCCACCGTGATGATGTGCCCCTTCCGCTCCTTGTTGATCTTGTCGATGATCGCGGCGAGCGTGGTGCTCTTGCCCGAGCCGGTCGGCCCCGTCACCAGGATGAGCCCCCGCGGCCGCTCGGCCAGCTTCGCCACGACGGGCGGGAGACCCAAGTCCTGGAACGTTCGCACATTGAACGGAATCATGCGGATTACGAGGGCCACGCAGCCGCGCTGCTTGAACACGTTGCCGCGGAAGCGCGCCAGGTTCTGAATGCCGAAGGAAAAGTCCAGCTCGTCCTCGGTCTCGAACCGCTTCTTCTGATTTTCGGTGAGGACCGAGTACGCCAACTGCAGCGTGTCCTTGGGCGTGAGGACGTCGGGCACCGAGCTGTCGGCCATTTCGCCGTCGATGCGCAACTTGGGCCGCTCGCCCGCGGTGATGTGCAGGTCGGAGGCCTCCTTCTCGATCATTTCCTCGAGCAGCGCGCGCAGATTGATGCTCATCCGGCGGTCTCCTTCACGACTTCTTCTAGGGTGGTTATCCCCTTCTCGACCTTCTTGAGGCCGTCCATCCGGAGCGTAAGCATGCCGTCTGACACCGCCTGGTCGCGCAGCTCCGCCACCGAGGCGCCGCGCAAAATCATGCGCCGAGACTCCGGGGTGAGCGCCATGACCTCGTAGAGGCCCTGCCGGCCCTTATACCCCGTGCCGCTGCACCGATCGCAGCCCTTGCCCTTCATGAATTGAATCGTCCGCAACGAGTCAAGATCCGTGCCCAGTGAGCGCAATTCCTCGTCCTTGTACTGCGCCGGCGCCTTGCAATCCTTGCAGATGCGCCGCACCAGCCGCTGCGCCACCACGAGGTTCACGGCGCTCGCCACGTTGAACGCTTCGATCCCCATGTCGATCATGCGGGTGATGGTGCTCGGCGCGTCGTTGGTGTGCAGCGTGGAGAGCACGAGATGGCCGGTGAGCGCCGCCTTGATGGCGATGCCGCCGGTCTCGAGATCGCGGATCTCACCGATCATGATGATGTTGGGGTCCTGCCGGAGAAACGCCTTGAGCGCCGCCGCGAAGGTGAGGCCGATGTCGGGCCGGACGAGCACCTGGTTGATGCCCATCAGGTTGTACTCGACCGGGTCCTCCGCGGTCATGATGTTGGTCTCGGCGGTGTTGATCCGCTGGAGGCAGGAATAGAGCGTCGTCGTCTTGCCCGAGCCGGTGGGCCCGGTGACGAGCACCATGCCGTACGGATTCAGGATGGCGCGCAGCAGGTCCGCTTCCGCCTGGGGCTCGAAGCCGAAGGTCTTGAGGTCGAGCGTGAGGTTGCCCTTGTCGAGGATGCGGAGCACGATCTTCTCGCCGAAGAGCACCGGCAGGGTCGAGACGCGGAAATCGATGACCCGCGTGCCCATCTTGAGCTTGAGCCGCCCGTCCTGCGGCACCCGCCGCTCGGCGATGTTGAGCTGCGAGAGGATCTTCACCCGGCTCGTGAGCGCCGCCTTCATCTTGAGCGGCGGCCGCATCACCTCGAGCAGCGCGCCGTCCACCCGGTAGCGCACCCGGATCTCGTGCTCGAAGGGCTCGATGTGGATGTCGCTGGCACCCCGCTTCACCGCGTCCGTAAGCAGACCGTTGATGAGCTTCACCACCGGCGCGTCGTCCACCTGCGCCGCGCTGGCGTCGTCCTCCTGCTCCTCGACGACTTCGACGTCGTCGTCGAGGCCTTCCATGTCCTTGAGGATGCTCTGGAGTTGCTGGTCCGAGCTCTCGTAGTGCCGCTCGATCAGCGAGCGCAACGTGAACTCGCCCGCGATGACCGGAAAGAGATCGTAGCGGGTGATGAACTTGAGATCCTCGAGCAGGCCGTGATCGGCCGGGTCGGCCATGGCGATCGTGAGCGTGCGCCCCTCGCGCTTCAAGGGCACCACGACGTGCTTCGAGGCGAGATCGGCCGGGAGGAGCTTGAGCAGCTTGGGGTCGACCTCGAACCGCGAGAGATCGACGGCGGGCATCCGGTACTGCCGGGCGAGCAGCTTGGTGATTTCGATTTCCTGCACGAGGCCGAGCTTCACCAGCACGTAACCCAGGCGGTGCTTGCTGATGCGCTGCTCCGCGAGCGCCTGGTGCAGTTGCTCGCGGGAAATGAGGCCCTCTTTGATCAGGGTCTCGCCAAGCCGGTCGCCGTTGGCAGCGTGGGTCGCCGTCGTCGCCAGGGTAGGGTCTCTCGGCCAGGGGCGTAGGAACGTGGGATGACGCGGATACCGATCTGGGCGTCAAAGTTCAAGGCACCCGGAGGCGGTCGCGCAGTTTCTGGACCAAGGCAGATTTGATGCCGGGCACCCGAGTGAGCTGGTCCACCGAAGCAAAGGGCCCGTGCCGCTCCCGCTCCGCTACGATGGCGGCGGCGCGCGCCACGCCGATGCCCGGAAGTGCATTCAACTCCGCGGCGGAGGCGGAGTTGAGCGCGACCAGGCCACCCTGCCCCGCCTTGGCCGGCCGGACCGGCGGCGGGGTGCCGCAGACCCGCACCGCCGTATCGAGCGGAACGGTGCCGGGCCCGAACCCCGCCAGGCAGACACCCCCTCCCGCTGGGGCCTCCGGTGCCGCGCGCCCGGCCGAGCCGCTGAATGCAACGGCGGGCGCGAGCGTTTGGAGGAGCCCGGGGCCGATGCCGGCGACCCGGTCGAGACCGGGGAGTCCGCCAAACGCGCCGTGCGCCTCCCGATCCGCCACGATCCGTTTGGCGAGCGCCGTGCCCACCCGCGGCAGGCGGACGATTTCTGCGATTGGCGCCCGGTCGAGGTCGATCCGCTCGCCGGGTTCGAGCGGGCGCGCGAGCGCGATGGTGCTGTCCTTGTGGGCCGCGGCCGAGCCGGGGGCGAGCGAAGCCAGGAGTTGAACCTCACCGGGAGCGGCGCCCGGCCGGAGGACGAACAGGCGGACGGCGTGCCCCGCCACCGCGAGGCCGAGCATGAGAACCAGGGCGCGCCGCTCGGAGGATCCCATGGTCCGAGGGTACAGGGCGGCGCGCGTGGGGCGGTAAGCGAAATGCCGCGGCGCGTGTCCGGCGAGCGCGGGACGAGCGAGTCTTCAGTGCGCCCCGGCGCCGCGGATCACGGCGGCGGCCACGTCGCCCACGACCTGCAGGCTGTGCTCGCTCACCTTGTCTATGGTGTCTTCGGGGGTGTGCCAGTAGGGATAGTCGAAGTCCACCACGTCGATGGCCTTGATCCCGGCTTTCTGCAACTCGACGTGGTCGTCGATGAGGGCGACTCCGGTCTCGTCCAAGAAGTACTGCTGGTAGCCGAGCCGCCGGGCGGTGGTCCAAACCCGGTCGACCACGTCCGGCGCGCCGGTGAGCGAGTTGCCTTCCTTCTTGATGTTGAGGTCCTTGTCCCCCACCATGTCCCACAGGATGGCGAAGGCCGGTGCTTCGCCGGACGGCGGGTGGGCCACGAAGTAGCGGGAGCCGATCAGCACGTCGGTGGGCGGGTCGGCGCTGAAGTCGCCGTAATCCTCGCCGTCGACGAACAGCAGGTCCACGCCGACCGCGGGCGGCGTGCGCTTGAGCACGTCGGCCAGGGCGACCAGCATGGCCGCGCCCGATGCGCCGTCGTCCGCGCCCGGCACCGGCGCGGTCTTGTTCTTGGAGTTGGGGCCGTCGGCGTGCGGCCGCGTGTCCCAGTGGGCGAGGTAGAGCACGCGCGTGCTGGCGCCCGGCTTGAAGCGCGCGATGAAGTTGGTGAGGTGCAGCGTGTCACCCTTAGCGGTGCGGTGCGGCCAGGCCTGCACGACGAGCGTATCGGCGCGCTGGCGGAGCAGGCTGTCGAGCCAGGCCGCCTCCTGCTCGTGCGCCGGTGTGCCGGGGATGCGCGGGCCGAACGCCACCTGGGTCTTGAGGTAGTCGAAGGCGCGCTCGCCGTTGAATTCGGGCGGCGGCGGCGCGGCTTCGCGGCAGGCGGTGGCGAGGGGTACCAGCAGGAGGGCGGCCAGCAGGAGCTTCGGCAAAGGCCGGAACGGCGCGAGTCTTGACCCGATCGGTGGGCGCATGCCCATCATTATAATTCATCCCGTGCGGCTCCTCTCGCGCTATCTCCTCCGGCAGCTCGTGGCACCGTTCTGCTTTGCGCTCGCGGCGCTCACGAGCCTCATGCTGCTCAACCAGGTGGCCAAGAAGTTCGGCTCGCTGGTGGGCAAGGGGCTGCCCTGGTCGGTGGTGGCCGAGGTGTTCGTCCTGAGCCTGCCGTTCATTCTCGCGATGACGATCCCGATGGCGGTGCTGCTGGCGGTGCTCTACGCCTTCAGCCACCTGGCGGCGGACAGCGAGGTCACGGCACTCCGCGCGAGCGGTGTGAGCGTGCCCCAGATGCTCAAGCCGGTGCTCCTCTGGGGCGTGCTCATGGCGGCGCTCAACTTCGCGTTCGTGGATCAGGTGCTGCCGCGTAGCAATGCGGAGCTCCGCGGCCTGCTCATCGACATCGGGCGCAAGCGGCCCACCTTCGAGTTGCGCGAGCAGGTGATCAACGAGGTGCCGCCGTCGAAATACTTCCTGCGCGCGGGACGCATCGACGCGGCGACCGGGCGGCTCCGCAACGTGACGATCTACGACGTGAACGACGAAACCACCCGCCGGGTGATCTACGCCGACAGCGGCGTCATGGCCTACGCGCCGGGCGGACGCGATCTGAGCCTGCTGCTCTATCACGGCTCGGTGCACCAGTACCGCACGTCCGAGGCGGACCGGTTCCAGGTGACGCGGTTCGACCGAAACGAGATCCGGGTGCGGAATGTCTTCGACGAGCTGGAGCGCAACACCGCGGATAACATCCGCGGCGACCGCGAGATGTCGAGCTGCGAGATGCTGGCCATCGTGCGCGACGCCGATCGCGACAAGCTGCACGCCGATCGGGACCGCGAGCGGCTGCTCCACCGCGACCTCCGTATGCTGCTCGCGCTGCCGCCGGCGGCGGCGGACACGACCGTGCCGGAGCCTCCGGCCGACTACTGCGTCTGGCTGGCGCACGCGCGCGGGGCGCTGTTGCCGCCGAGCGTAGCTGCGCAGCAGGGGGCCGGCCAGGCGCCGGCGCACGCGGGCAGCCCGGCACCGCTGCAGGCGGGTGCGCAGGCGCCGCATGTGCCCGCGGTTACGAGTGTGCCCACGCCTCTCCGCGCAACGGCTCCGCCGCCCGACCGTCTCACCCCGTGGGCCGAAGTGGCCCTGGCCGCCGACCGCTGGCGCGACGCCGACCTCCGCGCCGACCGGTACATGGTCGAGGTCCACAAGAAGTGGGCGATCAGCACCGCCTGCATCTCGTTCGTGCTGCTGGGCATTGCCCTCGCGCTCAGGTTTCCGCGCGGCGGCATGGGGCTCGTGATCGGGGGCGGGCTCGCGGCCTTCTCGCTCTACTACGTGGGCCTCACCGCCGGAGAGACGCTGGCCGACCGGGCGCTCCTCTCGCCGCTCCTCTCGATGTGGCTGCCGAACATCATTCTCACGGTCGTCGGTATCATCGGGCTCGCCCTGGTGAACCGGCAGCCGGGCTTGAACCGTGGCGGCGATTTCCGCGAGCTGCTCGACGCCGTGCGCTGGCGGCTCCGGCGAGGACGCGGGGGGACCTCCGCGTGATCGGCCGGCTGCTCGACCGCTACATCCTGGGCCAGTGGCTCAAGATCTTCGCGCTCACGGCGCTGGGCTTTCCGCTGGTCTCGATCGTCATCAACGTCACCGACTCGCTCAACAAGCTGCTCGATCGCGGCCTCACCCTGCACCAGATTGCGCTGAGCTACGTGTACTCGGTGCCGGAGAACATGTTTCTGGTGATGCCTGCGGCCGTGCTCTTCGCCACGGTGTTTACCGTGGGCGCGATGGCCCGGCACGCCGAGCTCACTGCGGCCAAGGCTGGCGGGCAGAGCTTTCACCGGCTGATCCTGCCGCTCGTCATCGCATCGATCGGCGCCGCCGCCCTCGGCATCGTGGTGGGCGAGCTGGCACCCGGGTCCACCGCGCATGAGCTGCGGATCCAGAAGGCGCAGCCGCAAGGGGCGGTATCGTCGCGCTACAACTTCGTGTACCGGGCCGACGAGGGCTGGGTGTACACCATTCGCTCGCTTGACCTCGCGAGCGGGCGGATCACCGGGCTCCTGTTCGAGCGGCAGGGCACCGGGCTCGAGTACCCTTCGCTCATTCTCACGGCGGACAGCGGGACCTACGACCCAGAGGCGCACCAATGGCGCCTCTGGGACGGCGCGAGCCGCGCCATCGCGGCTCCCGACCGGCAGGCCGCCTACCGCTTCCATACCATGCAGCTCCGCGCATTCACCCAGACACCCGCTGAGCTCCTCGCCGAGGCAAAAGCACCCGACGAGATGCGCTACGCCGAGCTCGGCCGCTACATCGAGGCGCTCAAGCGCTCCGGGAACGACGCCAACAAGCTGGTGGCGGAGCAGGCGCTCAAGCTCGCGATCCCGGTGACCTGCTTTATCATCGCGATTTTCGGCGCTCCGCTCGCCATCACCTCGCCGCGCGCGGGGACGGCGTTCGGGATCGCGGTGAGCCTCGCGACGACGGTGCTGTTCCTCCTGCTCATGCAGATCGCCAAGGCGGTAGGGGCCGGGGGACTGATTGATCCCGTGGCGGCGGCATGGATTCCGAACGCGGCGTTTCTGCTGATCGGGCTCGGGCTGCTGGTGCGGGCGCGGACCTAAGCCCGCTCCCGCTCCATCTCCGCCGCCGCCACGAGCGCCGCGCGGTCCCGGCCGAGCGTCACCACCGCCAGCCGCCGGCCGCCGCGGCGAAACGTGACCGCGCAGTCGCGCGCGTCGAGGTCGCCGTCCACCACCGCGTCGTCCCACCGCTCGGCGTGGCCCACGTAGCGGAGAGACACGTCGTATTGCGCGGTCCAGAAGAACGGCACGTCCTCGAACGGCCGGTTGAGGCCCAGCATGTTGTGCGCGGCCACCTGGCCCTGGCGCTGCGCCACCACCCAGTGCTCCACCCGGATGCGCTCGCCGGTATGCGGATCGGGCCAGCGCGCGAGATCGCCGGCGGCAAAGACGCCGGGGGCGCTCGTCTCCAGCCGCTCGTCGACACTGATGCCGCGATCCATCGCGAGCCCCGCCTGCTCGGCGAGCGCCAGGTTGGGACGCACGCCGACGCCGGCTACCACGAGATTCGCGGCGATCCGCTCGCCGCTGTCGAGGGTGACGGCGTCCGGTTCAACGCGCGCGGGCCGATGCTCCAGGTGAAACACCACGCCGTGCGACTCATGCAGTTGCCGGATGAAATCGCCGATCGCGGCGCCCATCACCCGCTCGAGCGGACGCCGATCCGGCGCCACGACGTGCACCTCGAGCTCCCGGTGCCGAAGGGACGCGGCCACTTCGAGCCCGATGAAGCTCGCCCCGAGCACCACGACCCGCCTCGCGCGCTCGGCCGCCGCAATGATCGACTGGCACTGCGCCAGGCTGCGCAGCACGTGGACGTGCGGCAGGTCGCCGCCCGGGATGTCGAGCCGCACCGGATCGGCGCCGAGCGCCAGGAGCAACCGATCGTACGGCAGCGCATCGCCACCCTCGAGCACGACGCGGCGCGCCGCGAGATCGAGGCGCTCGGCGCGGCGGCCCAGCACGAGCTGGATGCCGTGCTCGTCGTAGAACTCGCGCGGGCGGAGCGGAATCCAGTCCTCGGATGCCTCGCCGGCGAGATAGTCCTTGGAGAGATTGGGCCGATCGTACGGCGCCGCCGGATCGGCGCCCACCATCGTGATCCGTCCGGCAAATCCGAGGCGCCGGAGCATCTCGGCCGCGGCTTCGCCCGCGGCGCCGGCACCAAGGATCACGACGTTCCATCCGGGCTCGGGCCGGCCGGCAGACTTCGTCTGCGCGAGCGGCTCGGCCAGCGTGCGCGCGCCGGCGTAGAGGCGGCCGTTGCGCCGCTCGAGCGTGTAGCTCGCCACCGGGTTGAGCGCGGGCGCGCCGAGCGCCTCGCCGGTGCGGAGGCTGAAACAGGCGTGGTGCCAGGGACAGCGCACTGTCTCGCCCACCACGAGGCCTTCCGCGAGCGGACCGCTGTAGTGGGTGCAGACGGCGCCGATGGCGAAGTACTGCTCGCCCCGGCGCGCCACGAGCACGGGGTCGTCACCCACGTGACCGAGGATCATCCCGCCATCCGCGACGGCATCGAGCGGCACGCCCTCCCGGGCGAGGTCGGGGCCGGAAAGCTCTGAGGATTCAGCGGACATCGTCGCTCCTTCGTCAGGGGTAGGTCGAACAATACCGGTTATATTGGCGACATGTCGGCATCACCGCTGTCGGTCGCGCCACCGCTCATCGTCGGCACCGGCATCGCGGGGCTGTGGACCGCCTGGCGCCTCGCGGCCGAGGGGCGGGCCGCGCGGCTCGTCACGAAAGAGGCGCTGGCCGACAGCGCGAGCGCATGGGCGCAGGGCGGCATCGCCGTGGCGCTCGGGCCCGGCGACAGCGCGAGCCAGCACGCGCGCGACACGCTCGCCGCGTCCGATGGCTTGGCCGACCCCGAAGCCGTCCGCATCCTCACCGACGAAGGCCCCGACCGGATCCGCGAGCTGCTCGCGATGGGCGCCGTGTTCGACCGCGGGCCCGACGGGCGCTTCCGCTTCGGGCTCGAGGCGGCGCATAGCCGGCCCCGCATCATCCACGCAGGCGGCGACCGCACCGGCGCCGCGCTCGTGAACCTCCTCACCCGCGTCGTCCGCGCCGACCCGCTGATCGAAATTCTGGAGCACACCGAGGCAAAGCGATTGATTGTTGAAGACGGCCGAGTGACGGGCGTGCTGCTGGTGCAGCCCGGCCGGCCCGCGTTCGCGGTGGCCGCGCCAGCGATTGTGCTGGCGACGGGCGGCGTGGGCCAGCTCTATACGGTCACCACCAATCCGAAGGTCGCGACCGCCGACGGCTGGGCGCTCGCGCATCACGCCGGGGCGGAGCTGCGCGACATCGAGTTCCTTCAGTTTCATCCGACCGCGCTCAAGCTCGCGGGAGTGAATCCGGCGCCGCTCATCTCGGAAGCGGTGCGGGGCGCCGGCGCCACTCTGGTGGACGCGGCGGGGCGGCGCTTCGCGCTCGACGCCGATCCCCGCGGCGAGCTGGCACCCCGTGACGTGCTCGCGCGCGCCGTCGCCGCGGCCGATGCGGCGGGCGGCGCCTGGCTCGACGCGCGAGGCGTGGCGGATTTCGCGCAGCAGTTTCCCGGGATCTCGCAGATGCTCGCGAGCCACGGGCTCGACGCCTCCAACGACCTGCTGCCGGTGGCACCAGCGCTGCACTACGCGATGGGCGGCATCCGCACGGATCTCGAGGGCCGCTCCACGTTGCGGGGCCTCTGGGCCGCCGGCGAATGCGCGTCGACCGGCGTGCACGGTGCCAACCGGCTCGCATCGAACTCGCTGCTCGAGGGGCTCGTGTTCGCCGATCGGGTGGCGCGCTCGCTGCCGGAAGAGAGCGCCGCCCCAACCGCTTCGGCCCCCGGCGCTCACGCCGCGGTGGCGGGTGAAGCTGCCGCCGATGTGGCGCCGGCGGACGAGAGCTACGCCATCCGGGCCGAGATGCGTGCCGTCATGACGGCGGACGTGGGGCTCCAGCGAAGTGAGACATCGCTGCTCCGGGCCGAGCGCGCGCTGGAGGAGCTCACGCGGCGCCTTGCGCGCGCGGTGCCCGCGGGCGACTGGCGCACGGCGAACCAGCTCCTCGTCGCCATTCTGATCACCAGTGCGGCACGCGGCCGTCGCGAGAGCCGGGGCGGCCATCGCCGGCTCGATTACCCTCCCAAGGCTCGCCGGGCGAATCCGGTCTGATGTCAGAGCCGCTTGCATTGCCCGTTATCGAGCCACAGGAGCTCACACCCGGCGAGATCGCCACCTTGCAGGAGGAGATCCGCCGTCTCGCCGACGCGCGCCGAGCCGTCATCCTCGCCCACAACTACCAGCGCCCCGAAGTGCAGGACGTGGCCGACTACGTCGGCGACTCGCTCGGCCTCTCGCGGCAGGCGGCCAGGACGGACGCCGAGGTGATCGCGTTCGCCGGCGTGCACTTCATGGCGGAGACGGCAAAGATCCTGTCGCCCACCAAGCGCGTGCTCATCCCGGACCTTCGGGCCGGGTGCTCGCTCGCGGCCACGGTGACGGCCGAGGACGTGCGAAAGTGGAAGGCTAGATTCCCCGGCTACGTCACCGTCGGCTACGTCAACACGACGGCCGAAGTGAAGGCGGAGCTGGACTACGCCTGCACCAGCGGGAACGTGCTCGACGTGGTGGACGCGATTCCGCCCGATACCGGCATTCTCTTCCTTCCCGACTTCTTCCTCGGCAGCCACGTGCGCCGCATGCGCCCCGACCGTCGGGTCGAGGTGTGGCTCGGCGAATGTCACGTGCACAAGGGAATCAACCCCGACCGGCTCGAGGCCGAGCGCGCTGCGCACCCGGAGGCCGAGGTGCTGGTGCACCCCGAGTGCGGCTGCGCGGGACAGTTGATCTATGCGATGGGCCGCGGCGACATCCGGCCCGAAGGGCTGCATGTGGCGTCGACGGAGCAGATGATCCGGCTGTCAAGGGAGCGGCCGGCGCCAGCGTTTATCGTGGCGACCGAAACGGGAATCATGCACCGCATGCGGCGGGAGGCGCCCGACAAGGAGTTCTACGCGGCCGACCCCGAGGCGGTGTGCGCGTTCATGAAGACCATCACGCTCCCGAACCTCTACGATTCGCTGCTGCTCGACCGCTACGAGGTCACCGTGCCGGAGGAGATCGCCCGGCGCGCGCGGCTCTCGCTCGACCGGATGGTGAGCCTCGGCCGGTGATCGATTTCGCGGCCGACGCCGAGCGGGTGGCGGCCATCGCGCTCGCGGAGGATGGCGCGCGCGACGTGACCAGCGACGTCACCGTGGCGCCGGGCGCGCCGGGGACGGGGGTGCTCGAGTGCCGAAGCGGCGGCGTACTCGCGGGCACGCTATACGCGCGCGCGGTGGCGAAGGCGTGCGGCTGCATCATTCACTGGCGCGCGGCCGAGGGCGACAAGCTCCCGCGCGGCGCCGAGCTCGGCACGGTGGAGGGCGCGCTCGCCGCCATTCTCCGCGCCGAGCGGCCGTTGCTCAACTTCCTGCAGCGCGCCACCGGCATTGCGACCGCCACCCGAGCCTTCGTCGACGCCGTGCACGGAACGTCGGCGCGAATCCTTCACACCAGGAAGACGGCGCCCGTCCTGCGTGGCCTCGATGTCGCCGCCGTGATCGCGGGCGGCGGGTGCCTCCACCGGCTCAACCTTTCCGACACGGTGATGGTGAAGGACAACCACTGGCGTGCGCTCGCGGCGCGGGGGCTGAGCCTCGGCGAGGCGCTCGACGCGGCGCGCGCGCGCGGCGTCACGTCCCTGCAGGTCGAAGTCGAATCGGAGGCGCAGCTCGAGACGGCGTGCGCAGCGGGCGCCACGCGGCTGCTCATCGATAACCAGCAGCCCGCCACCGTCGGACGCTGGGCGGAGCGTGCGCGGCGGCTCGCGCCCGGCATCGAGATCGAAGCCACCGGCGGCATCACGCTCGCGAACGTGGCGGACTACGCGCGGGCCGGCGCGGATTACATCTCGGTGGGTGGGCTCACGCACAGCGTGCGGGCCGCCGACATCGCGCTCGCGGTGAGCGGCGCGGATTAGCCGAGCAGCTCGTCGCGACGCCGCTCACCGATCAGGGCCAATTGGTGAGCGGCGCCGGGGCCGCACCGAAGTCGAGGTGCAATTCGCCGGCGGCGTTCCTGGCTGTTTACGCGGCGCGTACGCGCCGCCACGCGAGATAGACCGGCACGCCGGCCAGGATGATGGCGAACGTCACCGCCGTGTTGCGCGGATCGGTAATGAACGCGCCGCCCACCATTGCGGCCGACGCGGCGAGGAAGACGAGCGGCACGACCGGATAGCCCCAGGTGCGATACGGCCGCTTGAGATCGGGCCGAGTGCGGCGCAACACGAACACCGCCGCCACCGCGAGCACGTAGAACGGCCAGATGCCGAGGATGAACTTGTCGGCGAGCTGCTGAAAGTCATTGAGCAGCACGTAGACCACGCCGAGCCCGGTGGCGACCCCGATCGCGGCGGAGGGACTCTGGAAGCGGGGCGACACGCGCGCGATCCCGCGGAAGAAGAGCCCGCGGTCGGCCATCGCGAAGAAGATGCGTGGCCCCGTCATCATGGAGCCGTTGAGCGAGCCCAGGCACGAGATCATCACGATGGCCGACACGACCGCCGCGGCGGCTCCGCCGAGCAGCGGAATCCGCTCGGCCGCGGCGGCGGCCACCAGCGGCGCGCCGGCCATCGCGGGTAGCGGCAGGAGGTAGATGTACGCCACGTTCATGAGCAGATAGACCGCCACCACCGCCGCCGTGCCGCCGATGATGGCGCGCGGCAGCGTCCGGCCGGGGTCGGCCACCTCGCCGCCCATCATCGAGGCATCGGCCCAGCCGTCGTAGGTCCACATGATCGGCACCAGCGCCGCGGCAAAGAGCGTGAGACTGGTGGCGCCGGTCCAGGCGGGCGCGAAATGCGCGGCGGTGCCGCGGCCCGCCGCAAAGCCAAGCAGCGCGAGCGCGCCCAAGGCCGCATACTTGACGAGCGTGATCGGGTTCATCAGTTGAGCCGCCGCCCGCGCCCCGAGATAGTTGAGCAGTCCGACCGCCACCACGGCCGCGGCGGCAACGTAGCGCACCGTGCGCGCGTCGTACGACAGCAGGTAGCCCAGGTATTCCGCGAAGATGGTGGCGATGCCGCCGAGGGCGGACGCGCGGACCACCGCCAGCTCTGACCACCCGAACAGGAAGGCGGGCAGCGGGCCGAATGCCTCGAGGATGAACGCGAACACGCCGCCCGAGCGCGGCAGCGCCGCGGCCAGCTCGCCGAACGTGAGCGCGCCGGTGAGCGCCACGATGCCCCCCACCACCCAGGCGGCGAGCACGGGCCCCGGGGCCTCGAGCGTCGCCGCGACGCCTGCCGGCACCCGGAAGATGCCGCTCCCGATCGCGGTGCCGATCAGGACCGCCATCGTGCTCCAGAGACCGAGCCGGCGGGGCAGGCGTTCGCCCCAGAGGTCGGGCTTGGTGGTCATGCGCGGGTCCTTTGCCATGTGGGCGCGGGTGTTACGAGGGCGGGAATCGCGGATAATCAGGTGCGCGATTCGCCTTGACAAGGGGGGCGGCGCGCCCATTCTTTCGCCTGCTGCCGCCGTTTCGCTGGAGGATTCGTCGTGGAAGTTGTGCCTCAGGCCGTGACCAGCCGTCGCCCGAGCCTCGCCGCGGATCTGGTCACCCTGACCAAGCCGCGCATCATCTCGCTCCTGCTGGTCACGACCGTCGCCCCCATGTTCGCCACCGACCGCGGCGCGCCGCCGCTCGGGCTCGTGCTCGTGGTGCTCGCCGCCGGCTATCTCATGGCCGGCGGGGCGAACGCGATCAACATGTGGTTCGACCGGGACATAGACCAGAAGATGTCGCGCACCCGGCTCCGGCCGATCCCCACGGGGCGGATCGCGCCACCGGTGGCGCTCGCCTTCGGCGTGGGGCTCGCGGCGGTGTCGTTCGCGCTCTTCTGGACGCTGGTGAACCCGCTGAGCGCGGTGCTGGCACTTTCGGGGCTCCTCTTCTACGTATTCGTGTATACCGTGTGGCTCAAGCGCACGAGCCCGCACAACATCGTGATCGGCGGCGCGGCGGGCGCGTTTCCGCCGCTCGTGGGCTGGGCGGCCATGACCGGGCGGCTCGACCTGCCGGCCATCTATCTCTTCGCGATCGTGTTCTACTGGACGCCGCCGCATTTCTGGGCGCTCGCGTTGATCAAGCGCGGGGAGTACGCCCGCGCCGGAATCCCGATGCTCCCCGTGGTGCGCGGAGAGCAGCGGACCAAGGTGGAGATGCTGATCTACTCGCTCATGCTGGTGCCGCTCACGCTCATGCCGGTGCTCTTCGGCGCGTTCGGCCTGTTCTACGGCGCGGCGGCGGTGCTCCTGGGTGTGCCGCTCCTCTGGTACTGCGTGCGCCTCCTGCGCGAGCCGGTGGTGACGCCCACCGCGTGGAAGCTGTACAAGTACTCGCTGCTCTACCTCGCGCTGCTCTTCGTCGCGATGGGCGTGGACCGCAACCTCCCGGGCGCGCGCGGCGCGGCGCACGAGACGCCGGACCGGGTCTTCATCCTGAACAACCCCGGTGAGCAGACGATCCTCCCCGGCGCGCAGCACTGACCCGGCCGGAACTTCCGACGCGATGACCAGGAAGCGCAGGCTCCCGTCGCCGAGCAAGCTCGGCCGCCTCTGGCCGCGGGTCCGTCCGTACCGCTGGGGTCTCGCGGCCGCGATGGTGGCGCTCATCGTGAGCGGCGCGATCGGCCTCGCCTTCCCCCAGGTCGTCCGCTACCTGCTCGACGCCGCGTTCATCAACCACGACCGGAAGATCCTCGATCGGATCGCGCTCGTGCTGCTCGGCCTCTTTGCCGTGCAGGCGGTGCTCAACTACGTCCAGACCTATCTCCTGAGCGCGACCGGCGAGCGCGCCGTGGCCGGGCTCCGGCGGGAGCTGTTCGACCGCCTGCTCGACATGCCGCCCGGTTTCTTCGCCGAGCGCCGCACCGGCGAGCTCACCAGCAGGCTCACGATCGACATCGGGCTCCTGCAGGGCGTGCTGAGCCACCAGATCGCGGAGTTCTCCCGCCAGGTGCTCTCGCTCATCGGCGGCGTCGTCCTGCTCACCCTGATGCAGCCGCGGCTCACCTTCACCGCGCTCGGCGTGGTCCCGATCGTGGTGGGCTCGGCCTACTACTTCGGGCGTAGGCTCCGGCGGATGACCACCAAGGTGCAGGACCGCGTGGCGGATGCGACGGCCGTGGCCGAGGAGGCGTTCAGCCAGATCCGCACGGTGCAGAGCTTCGTGCAGGAGCCGGTGGAGCGCCGGCGCTACGGGCAGCGGGTGATCGAGAGCGTCGACGCCGCGCTGGTCCGCGCCAACGTGCGCGGCCTCTTCTTCGGGGTGCTTACCTTCAGCACCTTCGGTGGGATCGTGTTCGTGCTCTGGCAGGGCGGCGTGCTCGTGCTCGACGGCAAGCTCACGCCGGGCTCGCTCGTGTCGTTCCTCTTGTACACGATCTTCATCGCCGCCGCCATCGGCGCGCTTGCCTCGTTCTTCAGCGCCTACCAGGAGGCGGTCGGTGCGGCTGAGCGGGTGTTCGAGATCCTGGAGATGCCGACGCCGATCCACGACCCCGCGCACCCGGTGCCGCTCCCGCGTCCGCTCCGCGGCGCCGTCGACTTCGAGCGGGTGTGCTTCCGCTATCTCGACGACCCCGAGGCGCCGTGGACGCTGCGCGACGTGGAGCTCAATGTGGCGCCCGGAGAGGTCGTGGCACTGGTGGGACACTCGGGCGCCGGCAAGACGACGCTCGTCTCTCTGTTGCCGCGGTTCTGGGACGTGAACGCCGGACGGATCCTTCTCGACGGCATCGACATCCGCGAGCTGGCACTCGCCGACCTGCGCGGGGCCATCGGCATCGTGCCGCAGGAGCCGGCGCTTTTCAGCGGCACGGTGCGGGAGAATATCGCGTACGCCCGGCCGACGGCCACGCGGGCCGACGTCGAGGCGGCGGCGCGGGCGGCCCACGCGCACGAGTTCGTGGAGCGGCTGCCCGAGGGCTACGACACGCTGGTGGGTGAGCGCGGAGTCAAGCTCTCCGGCGGCCAGCGGCAGCGGATCGCGATCGCCCGCGCGCTGCTCAAGGATCCGGCGGTACTCGTCCTCGACGAGGCGACGAGCAATCTCGACACCGAGAGCGAGCGCCTGATCGAGGATGCGATGGAGCGGCTCCTGGTGGGCCGTACGACGCTCATCATTGCGCACCGGCTCAGCACCGTGCGCCGCGCCGACCGGATCGTGGTGCTCGACCACGGACGCATCGTCGAGGAGGGCACCCACGCCGAGCTGCTGGCGCACGGCGGGGTGTACGCTCGGCTATATCAGCGTCAGTTCCGTGACGACGACGCGGTGCTGTCCGCCGCGTCCATGGTGAACGCGGCCGACCGCGCCACCCTCGCGCCGTCGAGCGTGAGCGCCACGCTCAGCTCGTAGCGCCCCGGGGGAAGTCCGGCGAGGTCGACCTTGCCCCGGAGCACGCTTCCGCCCGGGAGCAGCTCCGCCGGGAGCGGCCGAGTGCGGCGCACGACGGCGCCCGACGCGTCCCGCACCGCGAGCGACATCGCGGTGGCCCGACTCGGATCGTGCGAGCCGTATACCTCGAGCAGGTAGTACGCCGTGCTGCGCGTGGGAGTGAGGTGCAGCACCGCCACCGCGCTCACCAGCACGCTCCCGCGGCGGAACTCGCCGCGCCGCGGCATGGAATCCTCCGCCGAGGCCGCACGGATCTCCGGCGAGAGGAGCAGATCCGAGGCCCGGGGCGGAGCGTCGTAACCCACGAGATCGACCCCGGCGCGCGCCTCGCGCCCGGACACCGAGTCGCGCACCACCGCTTCCACCCGATAGCGCCCCGCTGGAAGCATGAATTCCATCGTCTCCACCGCGCAGATGCGGCCGCCGCGGGAGCGCGCCGGCACGCGGCTGCGCCAGGTCTGCTCGTCGACCGTCGACTCCGGGCGGTCCCCGCCCGCATGCATCAGGCGAAAGGTGACCTCGTAGCTGAACTGGGCATCGGCTCCCGATCCGGTGGGTTGCACCAGCGACGACGGGATCGCGAGAAACGCGGCGACGCGCGTATGGCGGTGTTTGGCGCGGTAGAAGCGGACGACGCGGAAAGGCAGCGCGGGCTCGTCCTGGCGATCGGCGACGGAAGCGGACACCGCGCGGGTGGCGGCCGGAATCGCGCGCGGCGGCGCGATCGCACCGGCAGCGAGCAGAGCGGCAGAGAGGACGCGCGGGATGGGTCGCGGCATCGCTCGAAGCCTCGCGGCAGCCTTTCCTCGGTGAGGCGCTAGGCGCGCGCCGTGATCAGCTCCCGCTGGGGTTCGCGCGGGGTCACCTGCGGTCCGTCGGGTCCCCAGTACATGTTCACTTCGCTTCGCACGCCGAACTCGCCGGGCAGGTAGACCCCCGGCTCAACCGAGAATCCGAGGCCTGGGCCGAGCCGGCGGTCGTCGTGAGTCTCGTAATCATCGAGGTGCGGACCCGAGCCGTGCAGGTCGCGGTCGATCGAGTGCCCCGTGCGGTGCACGAACCACTCGCCGAACCCGGCCTTGCTCACCACGGCGCGGGCGGCGCGATCCGCCTCGAAGCCAGCGATCGGCCGCCCGGCCTGCGCGGCATCACGCACGGCAGCGATGGCTGCGTCGCGCGCATCGCGCACGGTGCGCCACACCAGCTCGACGCGGTTGAGCGGCCGCGCGCCCGCGAATCCCATCCAGGTCTGGTCGGCGAAGACGGTGTTCGTGCCCTTGCGTCCCCATAGATCGAGCAGAACCACGTCGCCCGGGCGGAGCGTCGCGTCGCGACCCGCCACCGGCTCGTAGTGCGGGTTGGCCGTGTTGGGGCCGAACGCGACGATCGGCGGATGGTCGAAGATGAGGCCGCGCACGCCGAGCGCTTCGACCACGCGGCGCTGGACCGCCGTCTCCGTCACCGCGGGCCCATTGACCACCCGCCCCAGCTCGGCCCGCGCGACCTCCGCCAGCGCTTCGGCGGCCGCGACGTGTTCGGCGATTTCCCGCGCATTCCAGCGTGCGGCAAAGCGGGACACGAGCGGACCGGAGGGCACCACACACGCGCCCAGCTTGCGCAGCAGCTCGACGACGCCGAACGGAACGCGATCGAGATACGGCACCGCATCCTCGGGCGAGATCTCCATGGCGACGGTGCGCCCCCCAACGAGCCGGCCAAGCGCGTCGTTGAGCTCCTCCCACCGCGCGTAGGGCACGACCTGCCCCGGAAATCCGTCGACCGACTGCAGCTCGACGCGATGCGCCACGGCCACCGGATCTCCGGAGCGCGGCAGCAGGACGAAGATGCGGCGAGTGCCCATGCCCGCGAGCCCGAGCACCCGCCCCGCGACCGGATTCAAGCCATGGAAATCGAACAGCAGCCAGGCATCGGCACCGGCTTCGTCGAGCGCGGCCGCGAGCTCACTCCGGTCCAGCCCGGTGAAGGGGCTCATTCGTACTCTCCCGCGCGGTGCGCGCGCCAGACGCAGGCGGCATCGCCCCGCCCCCGACACGCCTCGTGAAACACGGCGCCTTCGAACCCGGTGACACAGCGCAACAACTCGTTGAAGGCCGCGCCGTAGAAGGCGCAGGCCCCGCCATCGGGCATGGCGGTGACCGCGACCGGATTCGCCATCGTGATCTCACCGTCGCCGGCGGCGAGATCGAGCGCGCCGCCGAACCAGACGTCGATCAGCCTGCGCGCCGCACGCGCGGCAATGCGACCGCCCACCACGCGAGGCAGGGTCCGGGCGAGCCGCTGTGCCGTGCGCGCGCGCGTGTGCACCGCATGCCGCGCCGCGCGCCGGCCGGCGTCGGCAAAGGCGAGCGCCGAGTCGGCACGCCGCCCGACGAGGCGCAGCACCGAGACGAGATCGTCCTCGGGCACCCCCTCGTCGCGGGCGACGAGCTCCCGGTACCTGGCAATCCGCGCCGCCACGGTGGCGCTCAATCCGAGCCGGCGGGTCACCATCTCGTCGGCCAGCGCCTCGAGCCCATCTCCCATCGGCGTGTCGAGGTTGCGGATCGCCTCGAGGAGGCTCAGCGGGAGGGCGGCGGGAACGGTGGCGTCGTCGGACACGGACCAGGTGGGAGTGGCGGCTGCTCGTCGGGGGAGACGGCGCGGAACATAGCCGGGACCTCACGGGCCATCCAGGGGTCCTTGCGCCCACGTCCCCGGCCGCGAACATTGCGGCATGACCGCACCTGCGCCCAACCGGGACTCCTTCGAGGCGGAGGTGCTGCCGCAACTCGACAGTCTCTATCGCATGGCTCTCCGGCTAACCACGGAGCCGAGCCACGCCGAAGATCTGGTGCAGGACACGGTCTTCAAGGCGTTCCGTGCGTGGCATCGCTTCGAGCCCGGAACCAACGTGCGGAGCTGGCTGTTCACGATCCTGCGGAACACGTTCATCAATGACTACCGCCGCCGCCAGCGCGAGCCCATTCCCATGGATCTCGATGCCGCCGAGCCGCTGGCGATCTATCGCGACGCCGAGCATGACGACCCCGAAGGCACGTACTTCAATCGGATCGTGGACGCCAAGGTGCTCGAAGCGATCGATGCGCTGCCGGAGGAGTTTCGTGAGGTGCTGGTGCTGAGCGACGTCGAAAATCTCCCATACGCCGAAATCGCCACGGTGCTGGGCCTCCCGCTTGGCACGGTCAAATCGCGGCTCTTCCGGGCGAGGCGCCAGTTGCAGGGCGCGCTTTACGACCACGCGGTGGAGATGGGATATCTCAAGCGCAAACGCGCGCCGGAGCCGCACTGATGGGCGAATCGGTGAATTGTGCCGAGGCGCTGGCCCTGCTGCACGACTATCTCAAGCAGGAGTTGACGCCCGAGGTCGCCGACCGGATCGCGGCCCACCTGGAGTACTGCCGGCCGTGCCTGGGCCACGCCCAGTTCGAGCAGAGTTTCCTCCTCATGATCAAGTCGAAGGCCGGCGGCGAATGTTGCCCCGAGCAGCTGCGGCTCAAGATCCTCCGTACACTCCGCGCCACGTCCGAGCCTGGCTGACGCCGTGCTCCCCGCTCCCACCGTCGGCGTCGCCGCGCTCGCCTCAGCTGCGGTCGCGCTGGCGGCGTGGCGCGCGCGGAGCCTTACGGCGGGAGGCGCCGCTGCCGCGGCGGCGGTCGGCACGGCGGTGCTGGCGGGCGCGGGATGGGCGGGCGGGGCGGCGCTGGCCGCCTTTTTCATTTTCGCCAGCTTCGTCTCGCGCGTGGCGCCGCGGAGCGCGCCCACTGCCGACGCCAAGGGCGACCGGCGCGACGCTTGGCAGGTGCTTGCCAACGGCGCCCCGGCGATGATCGGTGCCGTGGCCGCGAGCGCGGGCGGGGCGCTCTGGCTCGTCACCGCGAGCCTCGCGGCCGCGGCCGCCGATACCTGGGCCACGGCCATCGGTGCATGGAGCACCCGGCCTCCACGTCACCTGCTCACCGCGCGGCCGGTGCCGCCCGGGACGAGCGGCGCCGTGAGTCTGCTCGGCACCGCCGGCGCCCTCGTGGGCGCACTGCTCGTGGCCGCGGCGGGTGCGTGGGCCGGGGGCGATGCCGCGCTCCTGCCGGCCGCGACGGTACTAGGTTTCGTCGGGATGGTGGCGGACTCCGCGCTCGGCGCGGCGGCACAGGGCAGGTTTCGGTGCCCGAACTGCAAGCTGGCGTCCGAGCGGCGGGTGCACAGGTGCGGAAGCCCCACGATTCGCGTGGGAGGGTGTGCGTGGCTGGACAACGACGGGGTGAACGCGATCGTGACGGCCGCCGCCGCGGCGGCCGGATGGACCGCTTGGGCGTGGCTATCGCGGTCGCCTGCCTAGTCGCGACGCTTGCCGCGTGCGGCGGCGAGCCGACGAGTCCCACGGTCACGCCTGCGCCGCCCCCGCCCCCCGCATCCCCACCTGGTGGCGCGGAAACGCCCGGTTCGGAGCCCGCACCTGTCACCCCGCCCTCGCCGCTCATCGGCACCTGGCGCGGTGTGCAGACCGCGTTTCTTCCTGACGCGATTCAGACCGTCACCTGGCGCTTCGGCGCGGACGGCGCCTGCCTGCAGACGTTCCTCACGATCACGGGCGGCGTGCAGCTCATGGACGAGCGCCCGTGCACCTTCGTCTTCGACGCAGCGACGGTGACCGTGACCTACGCCGGCGCCACCCAGCCGGTGACCTTCTCCCTTCCGTACAGCTTCCCGGCGCCCGAGGTGCTCCGGCTCGGCGACGACGAGTTCAGCCGTGTCAGTTGATATACACCCCAGCATCGCGGACGTGCTCGTGATCGGCGCGGGCCCGGCGGGGAGCGCGAGCGCCGTGCTGCTGGCCCGGATGGGATACGCCGTCGTCATGATCGACCGCGCCGCGTTTCCGCGCGACAAGGCATGCTCGGAGTACCTGAGTCCCGAGGCGGTGCGCGTGCTTGATCGCCTGGGCGTCGTACCGGCGCTCGAGCGCGCGGGTGCGCGCGCCCTCGCCGGCACCATGGTCGTCGGCCCCCGGGGCGCCCGGCTGCACGGCATCTTTGCCGAGGCGATCCCCGCCCCGATTCGTCCCACCGGATTCTCCCTCGCGCGTTGGGTGCTGGACGGCGTGCTGGTCGACGCCGCGCGCGCCGCCGGGGTCACCGTACTCGAGCGCACCACGGCCGAGGAGCTGGTGTACGATCGGGGCGCGGTCGCCGGCGCAATGGTCCGCGGGCCGAGCGGCCGCCACACCCTCCGCGCGCGGCTCACCATCGGCGCTGATGGGCTCCGCTCGATCGTGGCGCGCCGTCTGGGTGGGCGCCGGCGCGGACCGGTGCGGCGACTCGCGTTCGTCGCCCACGTCGCCGCCGTGCCCGGCCTCGACCGCTCGGCCGAGATGCACGTGGAGCGCGGCGGATACGTTGGATTGAACCCGCTCGATGACGAGGTGGCGAACGTGGCGCTCGTGGTGTCCGCGACGAGAGCCGCGCGCGCGCGCGGGCGGCGCGATGCTTTCTTCTTCGAGGAGCTGGAGCGGTTTCCCGGCGTTCGGGGCCGCGTGGCACGGCACAGGCTCGTCCGGTCCGTCCTCGCCACCGGACCGTTCGATATGCGCTCCCGCCGGGTCACCGCAGACGGCGCGCTCCTCGTGGGCGACGCGGCCGATTTCTTCGATCCGTTCACCGGCGAGGGGATCTGCTCCGCGCTCCGCGGCGCGGAGCTCGTTGCGCGGCACGCGGGGGGAGCACTTGCGGAGCCGGGGCCCGTCACTGCCGCGGCGCTCTCCGGCTACCGCCGGGGGCGGGTGCGCGCGTTCGTGGGTAAGTGGGCGGTCGAGCGGCTCGTGGGCCATGCGATGGCGTGGCCCCGGCTCTTCGATCGCGCGGTGGCCGGGCTCGGGCGCCGCCCCGGCATGGCGCACACGTTCATCGGTGTCACCGGCGACTTCCTGCCGGCGCGCGCGGTGCTCAATCCGGTGTTTCTTGCGCGGATGGTGTTGTGAGCCTCCCGACGGTGGACCCGCCCGAGTTCCGCCAGCTCCTGGGCCGGTTCGCCACCGGAGTCGTGATCATCACGGTGATCGCGCCGGACGGGCGGCCGCACGGGATGACGGCCAACAGCCTCGTCTCGGTGTCACTCGGGCCGCCGCTCGTGTCGGTGTGCATCGATCACCGCGCCGAGCTCCACGCCGTCGTTACCGTCGCGGAGCGCTTCGTGGTCAACATCCTCGCCGCCGATCAGGAAGCACTGTCGCGCCGCTTCGCCGACCCGCACGACGACCGGTTCGACGGCGTCGGATACACTCTGAGCGAGCGGGGCAGCCTGGTGCTCGACGGAACGCTGGCGCATATCGAGTGCGCTCGATGCGCACTCCACGAGGCGGGCGATCACACGATCGTCGTCGGACAGGTGCTGGGCGGCGGGACCGGCGCGGGCCGCCCGCTCCTGTACTATCGCGGCGGGTACGCCGCGCTCGCATGACCGACCTGGCGATTCGGCGGATCGGGTTCGAGCTGCTCGACGACCCGGCGGCGGGCGCCGCCAAGGTCGAGGCGACGCTCACCGACATCGCCCGGGCAAACCGGTGGTTCGGCGGACTCGCGGCGCTGCGTTACGGCCTCCGGCGCACGCTGGGGAATCTTCCAGCCGGCGCCGCGGTCTCGTTGCTCGACATCGGCACCGGACTCGGCGACGCGCCGGGCGCGGCCGTGCGCTGGGGCGCGGCACGCGGCATCCGGATCGCGCCGGTCGGGCTCGAGCGGAATCGGATCGCGGCGCGACTGGCCCGCGCGCGCGGATTGCCGCTGGTCGTGGGGTGCGCCGGACGTCCTCCGATCGCAGAGAAGAGCGTGGACGTGGTACTCGTAAGCCAGGTGGCGCACCACTTCGAGCCGGACTCGGTGGTCCAGCTCTTCCGCACCTGCGACCGGTTGGCCCGGCTCGGCGTCATCGTCGCCGATCTGCGCCGGGCCGCGCTCGGTGCCGCTGCCTTCTGGGTGGGCTCGCGGGCGCTGCGATTCGACCCGGTCACCCGGGCCGACGGAATCACGTCCATCCGGCGGGGATTCACCGTGACCGAGCTGGCGCGCCTGCTCGAGCGGGCCGGTGTGCGCGGGCGGGTGGCGCGGCGCCCGGGCTACCGGCTGGTGGCCACGTGGGCGCCGGCGTGAGCGGGCGGGCATGACGATGCCGGCCTCGTCCGTGGGGCACGCGCGGGTGTGGGGCTGATGCGCACCGAGGACCGGATCACGGTGGCGGCGCCGCTCGAGCGGGTCTTTGCCGCGGCGGCGGACGTCGAGCGCTGGCCCGCGCTGCTCGAACACTACCGCTGGGTCAGGATGCTCGAGCGGCGCGCGGACGGCGGCGTGGTGGAGATGGCCGCCTGGCGGCCGTTCGGCCCGCTGCGTTATCCGACGTGGTGGGCATCGGAGATGTGGATCGACCGTGCGGCGCCGGCCGTGCGGTATCGGCACATTCGCGGCGTCACCACCGGCATGGACGTCGAGTGGCGCATGATGCGGGGCGCGGGAGGGGGGAGGACCGACGTGACAATCGTGCACGAGTGGGCGGGACCGCGCTGGCCGCTGATCGGGCGCCCGGCGGCGGACTGGATCATCGGGCCGGTGTTCGTGCACGGGATCGCGTCGCGCACGCTGGCCGGGATCAAGCGGGCGGTGGAAACGGCGGCCGGCGAAGCGGAGGCGGCACATGCCTGACGCCCGGCGTGTCGTCGTAACCGGCGTCGGCGCGGTGACGCCGATCGGGATCGGGGTCGAAGCGCTGTGGAACGGGCTCCGCGCCGCGCAATCCGCCGTCGGCTGCATCACCCGATTCGACCCGAGCCCGTTCCGGAGCCGCATCGCGGCCGAGGTGCGCGACTTCCATCCGAGCGATCACCTGGAGGAGCGCCGCGCCCGCCGGCTGGATCGGTTCGCACAGTTTACGGTCGCGGCGGCGCGGATGGCACTCACCGATGCGCAGCTCGACGCCCGGCGCGAGGACCCGGATGCCATCGGCGTAATGATGGGCACCGCGCTCGGCGGCGTCGCGTTCGGTGAGATGCAGTCGCGCGAATTTCTCCAGCACGGGCCCCGTGGCGTCGATCCTTCCCTCGCGCTGGCGGTCTTTGCCGGGGCCGCGAGCTGCAACGTGGCCATCGAGTTCGGCTTCACCGGCCCCAACGCGACGAACGGCATGAGCTGCGCCTCGGGGACGATCGCGGTGGGCGAGGCATTCCGCGCCATCGCGCGTGGCGAAGCCGACGCGATGGTGGCGGGCGGCGCCGAGGCGCCGCTCGCGCCGCTCTGCTTCGGCGCGTTCGCCATCATCCGCGCCATGTCGACCCGAAACGACGATCCGGCGCGCGCGAGCCGGCCGTTCGATGAGGGCAGGGACGGATTCGTGATGGGTGAGGGCGCGGCGGTGCTCGTGCTGGAGGAGCGCGGTCGTGCGCTCGCGCGCGGCGCCCCGATCTACGGCGAGATCTGCGGCTACGGGCTCACCAACGACGCGCACCACATGACCGCACCGCGCCCCGACGGCCGCCAGGCTGCCCGTGCCATGCGTCTGGCACTGGCCGAGGCGCACGTCGCGCCGACGGAGGTGGGATACATCAACGCGCACGCCTCTTCGACGCCACTCAACGACCCTACCGAAACCGGCTCGATCAAGCAGGTGTTCGGCGCCCATGCGTATCGCGTCGCGGTGAGCGGCACCAAGGGTTACTACGGCCACGCCCTGGGCGCGAGCGGCGCCATCGAGGCGGCCATCTGCGCGCTGGCGCTTCGCCGCGGCTGGCTGCCGCCCACCGTGAATCTCCAGACGCCCGACCCCGCGTGCGATCTCGATTATCTCACCGGCAACGGCCGCGACGCCGAGCCGGAATTCATCCTCAGCAACTCGTTCGGTTTCGGCGGGGTGAACGCGGCGCTGGTGCTGCGTCGCGCGGAGTAGGTCTTACTCGGATTCCGAATTCGCCGTACATTCGCGCGTCCACGCTGGCCCTCCTCTCCGCCATCGAGGCGCCGAATGCCTTCGCTCTCCCGCCGGCTGCTCGCCGAAGCCATCGGTACGTTCGGACTCATCTTCATCGGGTGCGGGGTCGTCGTGGTGAACGGCGGCTTCCCGAGCAGCGGCATCGGGCTGCTCGGCATCGCGGTCGCGCACGCGCTGGTGTTGTCGGTGATGATCACGGCGACGATGAACATCTCGGGCGGGCATCACAATCCCGCGGTCACCATCGGCGTGTTGAGCGCCGGGCGCATGAGCGTGGGCGACGCGGTCGCGTACGTCGTGGCGCAGCTCGTGGGCGCCGTGATCGGCGCACTCCTCGTGCGCCTGCTGCTTCCAGCTCAGTACGTGGTGCCGGCCGCGGTGGGCGTACCTGTCCTCGCCGACACCATGAGCGTCTGGGCCGGCATGGGCCTCGAATTGGTGCTCACCTTCTTTCTCGTCTTGGCCGTCTTCGGAACGGCGATCGCGCCCACCGCGCCCAAGGTCGGCGGGTTCGGGATCGGGCTCGTGCTGCTCTTCGACATCCTGGTGGGCGGGCCGCTCACCGGCGGCGTCATGAACCCGGCGCGCGCGTTCGGGCCCGCGGTCGCGGGCGGCGGCTGGGCCGATCAGCTGGTATGGTGGATCGGTCCGATCGTGGGAGGAATCATCGCGGCGCTCGTCTGGGAGCACTGGCTCATGTCACCCGAGGCCGAGGCGTAGATCGCTAAGGAGCCTCGGCGCCTCCGGCGCGGCGCGCCCGGCGCCAGAGCGCAATCCAGTAGCCAATCAGAATCACCGCCGCGACGATGTACGCCGCCGCGAGATATCCGCCGTTGACCGGCGTCTCAGGCGGCATCGCCCAGTTCCCGCGCGTCGAGCGCGAGCCCGATCCCGTAGCGCACCATGACGAAGCCGACGTAGAGCAGGGTGAAGCACCCGGCCGACACGAGCAGGGTCCGCAGCATCTCCCACGGCAGCGAGGGCGCGCTCGGCTTGAGCACGATGGGCTGCGGGTGCAGCGTGCGGAAGAGGTACACGCTCAGGTGGATGAACGGCACCAGCAGCATGCCCATGATGCCCACGACGGCGCTGAGGCGCGCTCGCTCCTGCGGGTCGCGGAGTGCCGCGCGGAGCGCCAGGTATCCCACGAAGAGGAAGAAAAGAAAGAGCGTGAGCGTGAGCCGCGCGTCCCAGGTCCACCAGGTGCCCCAGATCGGCTTGGCCCAGATCGGGCCGGTCGTGAGCATCACCAGGCTGAACGCCACTCCCACTTCCGCCGACGAGGCGGCGAAAAGGTCGAGCCGGGGATCACTGAGCCAGAGGTAGAGCGCGCTCGCGATCCCGACGAGGGAGAACGCGAGCAGGGCGCTCCACGCCGCCGGTACGTGCACGTAGAAGATTTTCTGCGCGAGCCCCTGGTGTACCTCGATGGGCGTGTACCCGAGCGCCAGCGCGTAGACCCCCGCAATGCCGAGCAGCGCCACCGCGCTCGTCACGAGACCCCGCCGCATCACGGCGCGGGCGTGCGCCAACGCCGCGGCGACGGCGTTCGCCGGAGCCGCGCCCGCCACGTCGGAGATCATCGCCTGAGCATCATTCGTCGACGACCGCACGGAAGGCCAGCGTCGTGAGCGTGAGGAAGACCACGTCGTACAATGCGAGTAACCTAAGCCAGCCCAGCATCTCACTCAACGGGCGGCCGGCGAGCAAACGGGCCGTCACCTGCACGGCGCCCACGATCGGCGGCACCATGAAGGGCAGCAGCAGCACTGGCAGCATCAGCTCGGCGAAGCGCGTCCGCACCGCCATGGCGCCGAAGATCGTGCCGACGGCCACGAACCCGATGGTGGCGAGCGCCGCGGTGCCGACGATGCCGGGCAGCGCGTGCGTGAGGTCTACGTTGAAGAAGAGGACGAAGAGCGGCAGCGTCACGGCCTCGACGGCGCCCACGAAGGCCAGGTTGGCGAGGAGCTTGCCCCAGAAGAGCGCCTCGCGCGGGAGCGGGGCGAGCAGCAGGCCGTCGAGCGCGCCGTGCTCCCGCTCCACGGTGAACGCCCGGTTCATCGCCACCATCGCCGCGAAGGCGAACGTCACCCACAGCACGCTCGGCGCGAGATCGGTGGCGGAGAGGGCGGTCGGGTCGCGGGCGAAGTTGAAGATCACGAGCACGAGCGCCGCGAACACGAGCGCGGAGAGCAGCGCGGTCTTGCTGCGGAGCTCGGCGCGCACGTCCTTGGCCGCCACGGCAAGGGCGAGGCGGATCGCCTCAGGCATACGCCGCGTCAGGCATACGCCCCGTCAGGCATGCGCTCCGTCAGGCATGCGCCAGCTCGTGGTACCGCGGCAGAAATTCAGCCAGCTCGCCCCGCCGCGGCGTCTCCAGCGCCCAGCGCCCGCCGGCCAGCACCGCAACGCGCGACGCCAGCGCCCACGCCTCCGGCAGATCGTGCGTCACCAGCACGATCGCGAGCCCCTCGGCGAGCCGGGCGTGCAGCATCGCGCGGAGCCGCTCCGCCGCGCCGGCATCGAGCGCCGTGAACGGTTCGTCGAGCAGCAGCACGCGCGGGCCGTGCAGCAGCGCCCGCGCGATGGCCGCGCGCTGCAGCATGCCGCGGCTCAGGCTCGGGGGCCTGTCGGCCGCGCGGTCGGCGAGCCCGACCGACTCCAGCGCGGCGCGCGCGGCACGGACCGGCGCATCGAGCCCGTAGAGCCGCGCGGCAAAGGTGAGGCTCTCGAGGATCGAGAGGTCGTCGTAGAGCAGCGACTGGTGCGATAGAAAACCGAGCGCGCGCCGGCTCTCGGGCGCCGACGGCTCCACGCGTCGGCCGAGCGCGCGCACCTCGCCGCGGGTGGGCCGCATGAGGCCGGCGAGGAGGCGGAGCAGCGTCGTCTTGCCCGCCCCGTTCGGCCCGACGACGGCGAGCGCTTCCCCGGGGCCAAGCGAGAGATCGAGACCTCGCAGCACGCGCGCGCGGCCGAAGGAACGGTACAGCCCGACGCCTTCGAGCAGCGGGCCGTCAGAGGACGGCATCGATGCGCGCGCCGAGCTCGTCGAGGCGGAACGGTTTAACGATGTAACCGGAGTGCGGGAGGTCGAGCACCTTGAGCTGCGGCTCGATGCTCATATAGGCGGTGGTGATGATGACCGGCAGCTCGGGCCGGGAATGGCGGATCCGGCGCAGGAGCTCGACCCCGTCGGTGTCGGGCAGACGCATGTCGAGCACGGCCACGTCCGGCGCCCGCTCTTCGAGCCGGGCCATGGCCTCCGCACCCGTGCTCGCGAAGACGAGGTCGTATCTGGGGGTGAAGTAACGCTCGTAGCTGAGCCGCAGGGCCGGCTCGTCCTCGACGATCAGCACGCGCCGGCGCCCCTTGCCATCATTCATGCCGCGCAACCTTAAAACACGTGGCCCGTGACGGGCCTCGCGTGGGCCTGGGGTCGTGAGTGGGGAACACTAATCCCTTCCGGCGATACCGTCCATAGCGAAAGCGGCAACGATCGCGGGGCCGTCATGCCCCCGCATCACGCCGCGGCCGACTCGAGCTGGAAAAGGTCCGCCAGTTTCGTCAGGACGAGGAGGAATCGCAGCTCGTCGCTCGGATGCCGCAGCACCACCGTCTGGCGCCGCGCGGCGGCGTGCCGCTGGATGAGCATCAACGCGCCCAGGCCGGCCGAATCGACGTGGCGGGTGCCGTTGAGCTCGATCAGGAGACGCCCGTCTCCCTCGGGGAGTTGGTCGAGGAGTGCGATGGCGGCCTTGCGGAACTCGACCCTCGTGTCGAGGCCGAGTCGTTCGGGGGCGACCAACTCACGGGCCGTCGCGTGCGCGGAGTTCATACGTCCTCCCACACCCGACAAGGCTGGCACGAACCCGCGGCGCTCGCCTTGATCCACCTTCGGCACCGAGCTATCTCACCCCCGCCTGCAGCGCCGCGCTTGGCGGACGCCGAGGATGAGACCTCTAGTTTTGCGGCCCCGGATCGCTCCGGGTGTGCTCTTATCGGGCGGTCGTGGTGATCCTTCACGGTCCCGTTGACCGTGCGGACCCGGAGGGGCGAGAGTGGTGCCATTGGACGTAAACTCATGTCGCCCGGCTCATTGGCTCGGCGTCCGAACGGATGTTGCAGCACCCGTGCGTCGCACTCCGCACGAGGGCCCGGAAAACTGCAACTGGCAGTCTAGCCGACCACCCGGTTTCTCCCTAGCTTGCGTCATCCTTTGCCACCGCGCCCTTATGACCGACCAAATCGATACGCTGCTGATCGAGCAACGCCGCTTCCCGCCGCCGCCCGCGTTCGCCAAGCACGCCTTCGCGACGGCCGAACTCTACCAGCGCGCGGCGCAAGACCGCGAGGGCTTCTGGGCCGACCAGGCTCGCGCGCTCGACTGGATCACGCCCTGGCAGCGAGTGCTGGAGTGGAACCCGCCGCACGCGCGCTGGTTTTCGGGCGGACGGCTGAATGCGGCCGCCAACTGCCTCGACCGCCATCTCAGCGGCTCTCGTCGCCACAAGCCGGCGATCCTCTGGGAGGGCGAGCCGGGCGATCGGCGCGTCCTCACCTTCGCCGAGCTCGCCCGGGAAGTGAGCCGCTGCGCCAACGCGCTCAAGGGCCTTGGCGTCCGCCGCGGCGACCGGGTGGCGATCTACCTGCCGATGATTCCCGAGGCCGCCATTGCCATGCTCGCCTGCGCCCGCATCGGCGCGGTGCACTCGGTCGTCTTCGGCGGCTTTGCGGCGGAGTCGCTCCGCGACCGCATCAACGACGCGCAGGCCGTCTGCCTCATCACCGGGGACGGCGGCTACCGACGGGGCCAGATGGTGCCGCTCAAGCGCGTCGCCGATCAGGCCCTCGCCGATTGCCCATCGATCAGGAGCGTGCTGGTGGTGCGACGCAACGCCCCGGGCAAGGGCGGCGAGGTCGAGGCAGCAATGAAACAGGGGCGCGATCACTGGTGGCACGACCGCGTGGACTCCGCTGCCGCCGAATGCCCCGCCGAGGCGATGGACGCCGAGGACTTGCTCTTCATCCTCTATACGTCGGGCACCACCGGCAAGCCGAAGGGTATCGTACACACCACCGGAGGCTATCTCACGCAGGTCGCCGCCACCACCAAGTACGTTTTCGACCTGCATGACGACGACATCTTCTGGTGCACGGCCGACATCGGCTGGGTCACCGGACATTCGTACGTCGTCTACGGCCCGCTCGCGAATGGCGCCACAGTGCTGATGTACGAAGGCGCGCCCGATTGGCCCGAGCGCGACCGGTTCTGGGCCCTGGTCGAGCGCTACGGCGTCAGCGTGTTCTACACCGCACCGACGGCCATCCGCGCGTTCATGAAATGGGGCACCGACCACCCCGCGCGCCACGACCTGTCGACCCTCCGCCTTCTCGGCAGCGTCGGCGAGCCGATCAACCCCGAAGCCTGGATCTGGTACCACGAACAGATTGGCAAGGGGCGCTGCCCCATCGTGGACACCTGGTGGCAGACCGAGACCGGCGGCATCATGATCACGCCGCTGCCCGGCGTCACCACCACCAAGCCCGGGTCGGCGACGGTTCCCTTCCCCGGCGTTTGTGCCCAACTGGTCGACAACCGCGGCGTCGCGGTCGAGCGCGGTGGCGGATTCCTCACGCTCACCGAGCCGTGGCCCGGCATGCTCCGCACGATTTACGGCGACGACGAGCGCTACCGCCAGACGTACTGGAGTCGCTTCCCCGGCCGCTACTTTGCCGGTGACGGCGCCAAGGTCGACGACGAGGGCTACTGGTGGATCCTAGGCCGGGTGGACGACGTGCTCAACGTGGCCGGCCATCGCATCGGCACGATGGAAGTGGAGAGCGCGCTGGTGGATCACCCGGCCGTGGCTGAGGCCGCGGTGGTGGGCAAAGCGCACGACCTCAAGGGCCAGGCGCTCGCCGCGTTCGTGACCCTCAAGGAGGGCCACCCGGCGACCGCCAGTCTCAAGGACGACCTCAAGAACCACGTTGCGAACAAGATCGGCGCCATCGCGAGGCCGGACGACGTCATCTTCTCCGCCGACCTCCCAAAGACCCGGAGCGGCAAGATCATGCGCCGCCTGCTGCAGGACATCGCGGAAGGGCGGGCGCTGGGTGACACCACGACGCTGGCAGACCCGAACGTGGTGAACAGGCTGAAAGAGATGCATGAGGCGAAGGAATCGTGAGCGGGAGGGCGTAAGGCAGGCAGGACAAGCTTACAACTGTATCTGCGCTCCCAACTCTACAACCCTGTTCGGCGGCAGGCCGAAGAACGCGGTGGCCGGCTGCGCATTCCGCGTCATGATGATGAAGAGCTTCTTCCGCCACCGCGCCATGCGGTGGTTGCCGGTGGCGATGAGCGTCTCGCGTCCGAGATAGAACGTCGTCTGCATCAGGTTCACCGGCACCGCCGGGCCATCCTGCGCGGGGTCGGCCAGGGAACGCACGACTCTCGGCACGTCCGGCGTCTCCATGAAGCCGAAACGCGATATCACCTGGTAGAAGCCTTCGCCCAGCTCACGGCACCGCACCCGCTCGTCCTCCCGCACCTGGGGAAACTCCTCGGTCAGAATCGACAGCAGGATCACCCGCTCGTGCAGCACCTTGTTGTGCTTGAGGTGGTGGAGGAGAACGGGTGGCGCGCCGCGTGGATCGGAGGTGAGAAAGACGGCGACGCCGGGCACCCGCGGCGGCCGGCGCCGGCCGATGTCGGCGAGGAACACGTCCATCGGCAGCGCGTTCTCCCGCATGATCCCGGCGAGAATCGTGCGGCCCTGCTTCCACGTCATCATCAGCGTGAAGATCGCGACCGCCACCACCAGCGGAAACCAGCCGCCCTGCGTGACCTTCACCAGGTTTGCGCTGAAGAAGGCGAGGTCCACGGCGAGGAAGAGCCCCGCGAGACCGAACGCCTTCCACCGGGGCCAGTGCCAGAGACCGCGCGCCACGGCGCCGAAGAGGATGCTCGTAATGGCCATCGTGCCGGTCACCGCGATGCCGTACGCCGCGGCGAGGTTACTGGCCGAACGGAACCCGAGCACCAGGCCGACGCAGGCCACGGCAAGCGCCTGGTTCACCTGCGGGATGTAGATCTGTCCGGCTTCGGTGCTCGACGTATGCCAGATCGTGACCCGCGGGCTGTAGCCGAGCTGCATCGCCTGCCGCGTCAGGGAAAACGCCCCCGAGATGAGCGCCTGCGACGCGACGACCGCCGCGGCCGACGCGACGATCACCATGGGGATGAGCAGCGACGGCGGAACCAGGGAGTAGAACGGATTGGCCACCGCGGGTGCGTTCCGGAGGAGCAGCGCGCCCTGGCCGAAGTAGTTGAGCAGGAGCGCCGGCAGCACCAGCGTGAACCATGCCGCGCGGATCGGCCGCTTGCCGAAGTGGCCCATGTCTGCATAGAGCGCTTCGCCGCCGGTAAGCACGAGCACGACGGCGCCGAGAATGAAGAACGCCTGGGAGCCGTCGCGGATGAAGAAGTCCACCGCATACCACGGATTGAGCGCGCGCAGCACCGAGGGCTCGAGCAGGATGCCGCGCAGGCCGAGCGCCGCGATTGCGAGGAACCAGAGCAGCATGAGCGGCCCGAACACGGCGCCCACCCCTGCCGTGCCGCGCCGCTGGAACGCGAACAGCGCGATCAGGATCGCCACCGTGATCGGCACCACCAGGTGATCGAAGGCGGGGGTCGCCACGTTGAGCCCCTCCACCGCGCCCAGCACGGAGATCGCCGGCGTGATCACCCCGTCGCCGTAGAGCAGCGCCGCGCCGAAGATGCCGAGCGCGACCAGTGTCCGGCGTGCGTGGACCGACGCGCCTGAGCTCTTGGGCCGCACCAGCGCCATGAGGGCCAGAATGCCCCCTTCGCCGCGGTTGTCGGCCCGCATGACCTGCGAGATGTACTTGTAGGAGATGATGAAGTTGAGCGACCAGACGATCAGCGAGAGGATGCCGAGCACGTTGCTTACGGTGGGCGGAATGCCGTACTCGCCCCCGAAGCATTCCTTCACCGCGTACAGCGGGCTGGTGCCGATGTCCCCGTAGACGACGCCGAGCGCGGCCAGGGACAGCCCCGCGAGCGCCCGTCCTCGAGGCGGAGTGTGCGCCGCCTCCGACACGCTATGCCTTCACGCTACGCCGTGCACCGCGTCATCGCGCCGCCGTCCGGGGCGCGAGCGAATCGACCAGCCGCTCGATGGCGTCCGAATCCAGGCGCCCCTGATAGAGCCTGCCGCCAACGAGCAGCGTCGGGGTGCCGGTGACACCCACCCGCACCCCTTCATCATAGCTCGCCTGGATGCGGCCGGCGTACGTGCCGGAACGCATGCACGCGTCGTAGCGGTTGAGGTCGAGGCCGTTCTCTCTGGCATAATCCCGGAAGTATCTCCCCGCATCGCTCGACGCCGCCCACTGCGCCTGGCCTGCGTAGATGCGTTCGTGCTGCTCCCAGTACTTCCCTTGTTCGTCGGCGCACGCCGCCGAGTGCGCGGCGAGCCGGGAGAAGCTGTGCTGCGAGAGCGGGAAGTCCCGGTAGCGCCAGCGGAGCCGGCCGGTGTCGATGAGCTTCGTCTTGATCGTCGGAAACTGGAGTTGGTCGAACGTTTGGCAGAAGGGACACTGGTAGTCCGCGTACTCCGTGATCTCGACCGGCGCGCTCGGCGAGCCCATGAGATACCCGTGAAAGCCGGCCGTGTCCGATGGCTGGATCGCGACATTGGCCGGAATGCTCACCGTGGCCGGCCGGCTGACGAGCCAGCCAAGCACGCCGAGCCCGATCACCGCCACCAGGGCGAGCAGTGCGTAGAACCGCCTCACGCCGAGGGGCGCTTCCGCCATGGCTCGTCGTCCTCGGGCTCGTCCGGAAGCCCATTGCCGGCGCGCCGCGCCTCGTCCACGATCCGCCGGTGCTCGGCCACCTCAGGCGTGTCGTAGGTGCTGCGCACCTCGTAGTGGAACAGCTCGGCCCGAGCGTCGCCCATGCGGCGCAGCAGCTCGGGAACTCCGCTCCCGCTCAAGAGTTGGCCGCCGCGGTCGAGCTCCTGGATTCTGGCGGCAAGCTCCCGCAGTAGGGCCACGAGCCGGTCGGCCCGACCCTGATCGTATACCTCGTCGTGTTCTGCCATGACATCCTCGCGGGCCGGAGTCGGCCCCGCGCCGAGTTCCCCATTTCGCCCGGGATGAATCTAACGCGGCCCGCGCGAGGGCGAAGCCGCGGGTGAAGGCGTACGCCGGCGGCGAAGGCGTAGGCCGATCGCGGGCCTGCAACGCCACGCGCCGGCCGGTTATATTGCCCGCGGCGCAGAGGGCTGCGCCCGGTGAGATGAGACCATTACAAGGAAGGTAGATGAGCAAGACCAAACCCAGACGTGCCCCGGCAACCGCGTCCTCCTTCGACCAGGCCCGCGACGAACTGTTCAGCCACGTCCTGCGCTGCGGCGTCATCGAGGCCCTGCCCGAACATCAAGGCGAGTGGTTCGACGACACCATGCAATACCTCGCCGACCGGTATCCAGATCTGAGCGATGAGGCGCTGCGGGAGCTCCGTACTCTCGGCGAGCGCTACTGCCAGCCGGTGCACCGGCGGCCTGACGCGGCCGACCAGCCGAGCGCGGACTCGGTCGCAGTCTGAGCAAGTCTGACACGAAGCATCCGCCGCCCCGTGATCGATGTCACGGGGCGTTTTGTCATTTCCGCGGCCAACCAGCGGGAAACCGGCGCCATCGATAGCCCGCGGCGATCCTGATCCCGCCGCCCACGCCGAGTTCCAGTGCCCACCCGGCCGGCGCGCCTGGGCGCTGCTCCAGACCCGCCACCAGCACCAGAACAGCCCGATCTGCCGGGCCTACGACGCCGGCCAGGCCGCCGCCCACGTACACTCCCGCATGGCGCGCGACGGTGGGAGCAAGAAGAAAGTGCCCCAGCAACTCGGCCCGGCCCGCGACGTCGCCGCCAGTCCCCGCGCTGAGCGTCGGACCCGCCACGGCTGTGAGCGCGATGCGGGTGCGGAGCGAGGGACGAACGGCAGCATAGAGACCCGCCGCGGCAAGAACCGGATCGGCGGTGGTGACCACCGCCTGCGCGCCCAGCTCTCGCACGCCCTGCGCTGCCGCCACGCGAAGCGCCACCGAAACGGCCACCGTGGCGAGCAGCGCGGCCCGCGCCGCACCGGTCCGCCGCGCTGCGCCGCACCCGGCGGCCATCACGTCAACCGCAGCTCATATGCGATGGCGATGTCCGGCGCGAGCGAGTGCACCACCGAGCAATAACGGGTGAGCGAAAGGTCGATCGCCCGGCGCGCCTTTGCCTCGTCGAGGGCGGCGCCCTTGAGCTCGAACGTGAAGTGCACCGACGTGTAGCGGCGCGGCTCAATTTCGCGGCGCACGCCGGCCACCTCGATCCTGCATGCCTCGAGCTTTACCCGCATCTTGCCGAGTATCGAGACCACGTCCGCGCCGGAACACGCCGCGGCCGCGAGCAGCAGCGCGGCCATGGGCCCCGGCGCCTCGACGCCATCGGCATCGAGCAGCATCGTGGGCCCCCCGGATTCAGCGCCCTCGAAGCGAAGATCGCCCAACCACTCGAGGGCCACGCGCCTGGCTTCCGGCGCGCTGGGCGCCTCGGCCCCCCCGTTTGGCATCAGCTCGTGCCGCCGAGCGGGCGCCGCTCTCCGGCCGCGCGGCTGTAGTCCCCGATGGCATAGAGTGCGAGGGCCGCCGTCCCCCACGCGAGCGGGTGGAGCAGCGGAGAATCGAAGAGAAAGGCGAGGAGCGTGAGCAGTTGGGCCACCGTTACCGCCTTGCCGCTCGGGCGCGCCGGAATCGCGCGGGTTGCCCGCTTGGCCGCGGTCGCGAAGAACGCCACGCTCGCCACGATGTCCCGGAGCAGCACGCCCACGACCTCGTAGAGCGCGAGGCGCCCCGACGCGAGCACGACGCCGAATGCGGAGACCATGAACAGTTTGTCCGCGATCGGATCCAGCACCGCACCGAATGCCGAGCTGCCGTACCGCCGCGCGAGCCGCCCGTCGAGCAGGTCGCTCGCGGCAGCCAGCACGAGGATGAAGAACCGCGCACCAGTTCCGCTCGCGAGCGGAAATGCGACCGCGAGCGGGAGCCTGAGCGCCGTCAAGACATCGGCGGCGCTCCAGAGCGGTCGAGCTTGCTGGCCCATAGGGGCGGGACTACTTTCGGGCATCACCCTAACATACATCGCGCGCCCACGCCTGCCGCTCCTCCACCCGCCGCCACGCCGCCGATGGATGCAGCCTTCGATCACGCGCTGGCCGAGTTCACCGCCGCTCCCGGCGCGCGGCTCGACGCGGCGGCGCTCTCCGCGCTGGTCGTCGCGGCGGCGGGGGCGGTGGGCATGCCCTCGCATGGCCCGCCAGTCGCGCGGCCCGGCACGGGCACGCTTGGGGTGGCGCTCGTCTGCCGCGAGGGGCACATCGTGATTCACGTCGGGTTGGACGACGGGCTCTGCCTGGTGGACGTCGTGGCACGCCGCCCGGCGGAGGCTTCGCGCGGGATGGACGTGATTCGGCGTCGGCTCGGCGGCTGAACGCTTGACGCAGGTGCCGCGGGCGTGCGCCGCTCGGCGGCGTCCGCGCTCAGCGGCGTCCGCGCGTGCCTCGGACGACGCCCTCCGCCCGCCGCGCCGCATCGAGATAATGCGCCGCAACCGCGCGCACGGCGTCGGCGGTGACCGCGCGGTAGCGCGCCGCGGGATCGGCCAGCTCGCCCAGCCCATCCCCCACGAGCCACGCCTCGAGGATATCGCCGGCCACCGCCGCGCCGCTCTGCAAGCGCACCTGCACCTGGCCGGCGAGATAGCTCACCGCCTGGCGCAGCTCCTCCTCGCTTGCCGGCTCGCGCACGAACCGCTCCAGCTCAGCCAGCATCGCCGAGCGCGCTTCCTCCTCGCGATCGGGTGACGTCGCGATGTAGGTAACGAGCGCCCCGGCACGCCCCTTCTGCCAGGATGAGGCGACGACCGTGTACGCCAGCGAGCGGCGGTCGCGCAGCGCCTCGAAGAGCCGGCCGCCGAGCCCGCTTGCGATCGCCGCCCAGACATCGCCGGCCCAGCGATCGGGGGCGCGGCGGTCGGGTCCCTGGAACACCATCGCGAGCGCGCTCTGGGCCTTCTCGCGCTCCACCGCGCGCACAAGTGGCCGGGAGTCGAGCGCCCAGGCCACCGGCGCCGTGACCATCGCGCGCGCGCGCTGCGGGTACGCGCCGAACACGCCCGCAAGCTGCTCCGCCGCTCGCTCGGGCTCCACGTCGCCCACGGCCACCACGACCGGCCGCACGCCCAATAACGCGCGCTCGTGCCAGCGGCGCGCATCGCCCGCAGTGAGTCCAGCGAGCGTCTCCGCCAGGCCGCCGATCGGCCGGCCGTAGGTGAGATCGCCGAAGGCCGCGCCGAAGGCGAGTTGGAACGGGTAGCGGAACATATCGTCCGCCACCTGCGTGGCCTCGACGATCATGAGATCCCGCTCCGCCGCGATCTCCGCCTCGCCGAAGCGCGGCGCCGTGTACACGAGATCGAGCAACGCGCCGGCTTCCGGCAGCCGTTCGGCGAGAACGGCGGTGCCGACGCCGAGCCAATCCACCGTGCTGCTCGCCCCGAGCGTGCCCCCGAGCCGCTCGACCGCGAACGCGAGACCGGCGGCGTCGAGCGCGCCCGCGCCGCGGAGCGCGCCGCGCACGGTGAGCGCGCCGATCCCCGCCTCGCCGGGCGGATCGAACTCCAGCCGAGGCACGTAGATGCCGAGCGCCACCATGGGCACGCCGATCTTGCGGCGCACGAGCACGTCCACACCGGGCAATGCAAGCTGCCACACGCCGGCATCCCGCTCGCGCGCCTGCGCTGCTCTCGGACCCGCCGCGCGCGGCGCGGACCCGGCCGGGCTCGCGAGCGGCCGCAGCGCCGTGACCGCAAAGGCGCGCGCCAGCATCTCGACGGTGAGATCGGCGCCGCGCCCGCGCGGGAGATACGCCACGCCCGAGACATTGTCCGGCGCCAGGTATCGCGCGGCAACGGCGCGCACGTCGTCCGCCGTTGCCGTCTGGAGCGCGTCGTACTCGCGGTCCAGAATCTCGACGCCACCGAGCGCTTCCGCCGCCGCGAGCGCCGAGGCGCGGCCCTCCATCGACTCGAGGCGCCGCGCCCAGCGCGCAAGCACGAGCGTGCGGGCCCGCGTGAGATCGGGTTCGGACGGCCCGAGCATGCCAAGGCGCGCGGTCGCCTCGGCGATGCCCTCGACGGCCGCCGGAAGGCGCTCGGGCTCGAGGTCGGCGCTCACGGCAAACACGCCGAGCTCGGTCGGCGCGTAGTTCCAGGAGGCGATTCCCGAGACGATGCCGGGCTCGCGCAGCGCCCGGTAAAGCCAGCTCCCGCGGCCGGCGCTCAGCACCGCCGCCGCGAGGTCGAGCGCGGGCGAGTCGGGATGCAGCGGCGGCACCGTGGGCCAGCCGATCACGAGCTGGGCCTGCGCCACATCGCCGCGGAGCGTCCGCGCCCGCACGCCACGGTGCGGGGGCTCCTCGGGCGAGCGGTCGAGCGCACCCGGGCGCGGCGGCCACCCGCCGTAGGCCTCGCGGGCGAGCGCGAGCGCGGCCTCGGGGTCGACGTCGCCCACGATCGCCACGATCGTGCGTTCGGGGACGTAGCGTGACTCGTAGTATCCCCGCACGTCGTCCCGCGTGAAGCGCGCGAGATCCTCCTCGCGGCCGATGCGCCAGCGCCGGATCCGGTGCCGGTCGAACATGACTTCGTGCAGGGTCTCGGCGGCCACCGCCTCCGGGCTGTCCAGCTTGCGCTTGGCTTCCTGGATGATCACTTGGAGCTCGCGTGCGAGCTCGCCCCCATCGAGCGCCGCGTTCCGGAGCGCGTCGGCCTGAATCTCGAGCGCGGACGCCAGGCCCTCGCGTGGCAGCACGACGAAGTAGTTGGTCTGGTCGTACCCGGTGCTGGCGTTGAGGTAGCCGCCGGCCGCCTTGGTCTCGCGCGCCACCGCGCCCACGCCCCGGCGCGCCGTCCCCTTGAAGAACATGTGCTCCAGCACGTGCGAGATGCCGCCCCAGCGGTCCGGCTCATCGAAAAAGCCGGCCTTGACATGCGTCACCACCGCGACCACCGGGGCGGACGCGTCGCGCTGCACCAGAACCGTGAGCCCGTTCGGCAATACCTCGCGCCGCACACCGCCCGACCAGCGGCCCGGCCCCTGCTCGTCCGTCATCCGCGCGCGCCGGTAGAGAGAGGGCGCCAGCGCAGCACCGCCAGCGCCGCGGCGGCGAGCGCCACGCCGTAGAGCGCCACGTAGAGCAGCGCGCCCCCGGTGGGCAGCGGCCGCTGCACACCCACCAGGTGAAACGGCGGGAGCAGAGCGTACACCGTTTCCGTGAGCGGGTGCGAGGCGAAGCCCGTGGTCTCGGCGAAGCCGAGCGTGGCCTGCAGAAGCAGCAGCAGGACGGCGACCAGCCAATCACGACGGAGAAATGTCGACAGCAGAAACACCAGCCCACCCAGCAGGAAGTACATGAGCGACGCGCGAACGAGGAGCCCACCCGCCGCGGCGATCGAGCCATCGAGCCGAATCGCCACCGCGAGCGCCATCGGCGCGGCGCAGACGAGCACCGCAACGCCGCCGACGATCCACCGCTCAAGATAGTAAAGCGGCGGGCTCACCGGGTGGGCAAAAAGCGTGCGGTGGTATCCGCCGGCAAAGTCCGCGCTCACCATCCCCGCGGTCGCCAACAGGATCAGCACCTTGGTCGCGAGATCCAGCTCGTAGAGGAGGACTGTCGCTTGCCCGCCTGCAATGTCGGTAGTGATCGTGACGGAATTCATCAGCAGCAGCGCGAGCGCGGCCACCGCAAGCATCGGCAGCCCCGGCCCCGCGGCCACGTCGCGCGCCATCCAACCGGCATAGCGGAGCGGCATGCGCCGGGGCCCCGCGCGCGGCTCGCGTGCGTTCACGGCGCGTCCCCCACGGCCGCCCGAAACTCACTCTCGAGCCGGCTCTCCTCCGCGTCGAACGAGCGCACGGTGGCGCCGGCCGCGAGGAGCGCGGCGAGGCTACGGTTGAGCTCGCCGAGATCGCCCACTACGCGCCATTCGGCCGTGCGGCCGGCGATGGGGGCAGCGCCTGGAAAGGTCGCGGGGAGCGCAGGATGAGGGGCGGCGAGCGCCAGTCGATAGACGAGCGGCGGCGGGGCGGTCCCCGCGGCGACCTCCGGCGCGGCGCCAACGGCGACCACCCGCTCGAGGCGCCCCTGATTGAGGATCAGCACCCGGTCGGCCAGGCGCTCGAGCTCGTCGAGGTTGTGCGACGCGATCACGACCGTACGGCCCGGCCGCCGGAGCCCGCGCACGACGTCCCGGAAGCGCTGGGTCCACACGGGGTCGAGGCCGTGCGTCGGCTCGTCGAGCACGATCAGATCGGCGTCGGAGACGAGTGCCTGAGCGAGTCCGAGCCGCTGCAGGTTGCCCTTCGAAAGTTGCCGCGCCTGCTTCGCGCGCTGATCGGCGAGACCGAGCCGGTGCAGCAGATCGTCGATGCGCGAGGGCCGCGCCGCCTCGGGCACACCCGCCAGCGCCGCGCCTCGGCGGAGCGTCGCCTCGACCGTCCAGCGCGGCGGAATCGCGATGAGCTCGGCCAGATAGCCCACGCCGCGGCGCTCCACGTACGCTCGTGGGACGAGGCCGTCGATCCGGGCCGTGCCGCCGGTGGGTGAGAGGAAGCCGAGGAGGATTGAGATGAGCGTCGACTTGCCGGCGCCGTTGGGCCCCGCGATGCCGGCGACCTCGCCGGCCTCGATGGTCACGGCGACGCCGTCGAGCGCCGGCACGGTCCGGCTGCCGGCCCACGAGCGGTAGGTTTTCGAAAGGTCCTGCAGCTCGATCACTGGATGATGCGCAGTACGCCCGCCTCGGCGCTCCCCCGAATGAACGCCTCGGCGTCCGTCACCGGAATCACCACTCCGGTTTCGGCCCGCCCCCGCCGCGCGAGCCCGAGCATGTACTCCGCCATCGAGGCGTCGGCCCACTCCCGATCGGCGGCCTTCATCTGGAGGAGGATCTCATCCCAGGTGCCCCGGAACGTTTCGCCGGACAGCGTGCCGATGGCGTGCGCGTCGCCGGCGTGCCCCGAATGCGCCGGACGCCGCTGCATCGCGTGCAGCTCGGAGAGGAGCGTGCCGAACAGCTCGAGCTGGTGCGGGTCGCGCACGCTGCCGTCCGACTGCTGCGCCTCGACCTCGGCGAGGAGCAGCTCGATCGAGTCGGGCTCGCCGGCGACTTCCCCCAGGCGCGCGAGCCAGGGTTGCAGCTCGGGATCTTCGTCGCGCAGGCGGTACACCAATTTCTTGAGCTCGATCGTGCGCCAGATCCCCAGCTCATCGAAGTGCTCCTCCGGCCGGGTCCGCTCGAGATGGTGCAGCGCCGCCTCGGACTCGCCGCGGTCGTAGAGCATGTTCGCGAGATAGATCCGCGCCTCGGGAAAATCCCCGTCCAGCTCGAGCGCGCGCCGGAGCCAGAAGAGCGCGCCGCTGTCGTCGCCCCGCCGATGACAGGCGTAGCCCAGGCACGCCGTGGCGTCGGCCGAATCCGGGTGCGCGCTCGCCGCGAAATCGAAGAACCGCTGCGCGTGCCCCACGAGCCCCTCGCGAAACAGCGCACGGCCCACCTGCAGCATCAGGTCGTGGTCGTCGCGGAAACCGAGCTCGATCGTGCGCTCGAACGCGTTGAGCGCGGCGGCCCGGTCGCCGAACTTGAGCAGCGTCTCGCCCAGCCCCGTGAGGCTGTCCTCGTGGTCGGGATCGATGGCGAGCGCGCGCTCGAAGCTGCGCCGGGCCCAAGCGTACTCTTCGCGCGCGAGATGAGCGTACGCCGTCCCGACGTGGAGCTCGACTGCATTGGGGTAGAGGGAGAGTCCCTCGTTCAGGAGGGCAAGCGCGTCGTCGTATCGTCCGTCGTTGTAGAGCTGGTGGGCCTGTTCGTCGAAGTCGTCGGAGGTGCGAAATGCGTCCGACATCGGCACGACCTCCCGGCGGCGGTGGTGCGCACAAGTTTAGGTCGCTGCATGGCGCGTATCAAGGGAATCGCTCCCCGACGCGCGGACTTGGCGCTGTGATCTAATCAACGGCGCGGCTTCCGGTTAAGGAGTAAGACTGCGCGCCGGCCCCGTCGGCCGGCGGACTCGGTTGACGCCCGTCGCTGCGCGGTTATCTTACTGACCGGTCAGTAACTAATTTGGAGTTCTGGTGATTCCCCAATCCAACCCACCCGCACCGCGCTGGCAACGGCGCCCCGAGGCCCGCCCCGAAGAGATCCTCGATGCCGCACAGGAGATTTTCGGCGAGTACGGCTTCGCCCGCGCCAAGCTCGACGACGTGGCCCAGCGCGCCGGAGTCAGCAAGGGAACGGTCTATCTCTACTTCGATTCCAAGGAAGCGCTCTTCCGCGAGATGGTGCGGGCGAAAATCGTCCCCATGATCGAGCAGGGCGAAGCACTGGTCGAGCAGCACGAGGGCCCCTACCGCGATCTCCTCGTGACGCTCGTGCGCACGATGTTCGACCGGATGCAGCGGGGTGGTCTCGGACGGATCGCGAGATTGGTCACCTCCGAGCTGACGAGCTTCCCCGAGCTCGGCCGCTTCTACTTCGACGAAGTGATCCTCCGCGCCCGCCGCCTGCTCGAGCTGGTACTCGACCGCGGCATTGCGAGTGGCGAATTCAGGCCGGTGGCGCACCGTTTCGCCGCGCGCGGGCTGCCGCTGCTCCTGGTGCAGACCTCGCTCTCGCAATGCTTCTACCGCGAATTTGATCCCCAGGCACTCTCCGACGAGGCCGCGCTCGAAGGCATCATCGAACTCTGCCTCGAGGGCGTCCTCACGCGCTCTCCGATGGGCGACTGAGGCCGGGACGCCATGCGCGCACCGCTGCTGATGCTCGGCCTGGCCGCCGCTCCGCTCCCGCTCGCCGCGCAGGCGCGCGCGGGGCCGAAGCCTCCGACCGGGCCGCTCACGCTGCTCGAGGCAATCGCACTCGGCCGGAAGCAGGGCATTGACGCGGTGATCGCCGAGCTCGACGCGCGTGTTTCCGAGGCGCGCGTGGGCGAGCGCCGGGCCGCGCTGCTCCCCACCGTGGCCGGCGCGGCGAATGTGACGCGCCAGACCATCAACCTCGACGAGTTCGGATTTCCCGGCATCTCCGGTATCTCACCCGACTTTTCGGTCTGGCGCTTTCGCCTCGGCGCCTCGGAGACCCTGTTCGATGCCTCGGCAATCACGCGGCTCCGCGCCGCCCGCGACACCGCGGTGGCGGCGGGACTCGACGCGCAAGCGGTGGGCGAGCTGGCCGGCGCCACCGCCGGCCTGGCGTACCTCGGGGTGCTGAGCGCGCGGGAGACGGTGGCCGCCCGCGACGCCGACAGCGCCGTGGCCGCGGACCTGCTCGACCAGGCGCGGCAACTGGTCCAGGCCGGCGTGAGCCCCGCAATCGACCGGACCCGGAGCGAAGTCAGCTACGCGGCCGTGCGCACCCAGCTCGAGGTGTCCCGCAACGCGCTTGACCGCGCCCGGCTCGACCTCCTCAGGACGCTCGACCTGCCGCCCGGCACCGAGCTCGACCTTGCCGATTCGCTCGGGCTCGGCGCCGTCGACATCCCGCTCGATCCCGCCGCCGCCGCCCGCTACGCGCGAGACCATCGCGCCGAGCTGCGGGCGGCACGGCAGCGCACCGAGGCGGCGCGGCAGAATCTCAAGTCGATCCGATTCGAACGCATCCCGAGTCTCGGTGTGAGCGGCTATTACCAGCAGACCGGGCCCGGGCTCGGGAACCTCGCCGGCACCTACAACGTGCAATTGGGCATCACGGTCCCGATCCTCGACGGATTCAGCCGCCGGAGCCGGGTGAAGGAGCAGGAGTCCAGGCTTGCGGCGCAGGAGATCCGCGAGCGCGATCTGGGCAATCGGATCGAGACCGAAGCGCGCCAGTCGGTGCTCGACGTTGCCTCCGCGCGCCAGCAGGCCGCGATCGCGGAAGAGCGGCTCCGGCTGGCCGAGGAGGAGCTGTCCCAGGCCCAGCAGCGATTCCAGGCCGGTGTGGCGGGAAGTGTCGAGACCACCCAGGCGCAGAGCGCGGTGATCGCCGCGCGCGACGCGCTGATCCAGGCTCGGCTGAACTACGGCACCGCACGAGTGCGCGCCTACCGCGCGCTCGGCATCATCGACCAATTGCGTTAGCGGCCGGCGGCGGAAGCGCCGACCGCGCGGAACGAGACGACCATGGCAACCGACACCGCTCCCCGCCGCCCTTCGACCGAGACGTTCGAGCACGAGGTCGTCGACAGCGAACTGCCTGCCCCGCGCTCGCGGCGGCGCTGGCTCACGTTCCTCATCGCCGGCATCGTCGTACTCGCCGGGGCCGTGTGGGCAGGCCGCAAGTGGATCTACAGCCGGAGCCACGCCTCGACCGACAATGCCCAGGTGGACGGTCACATCGTCGTAGTCTCGCCCAAGGTGCAGGCGTTCGTGGATCGCGTCCTGGTCGACAACAACGAGCGGGTGAAGGCGGGCGACACGCTCGTCGTCCTCGATGACCGGGATCTCAAGGTGCGCGTCCAGGAAGCGGAAGCCGAGCTCGCGAGCACCCGCGCGGCGGCGGGAACCGCGCAGCAGACCGGCCAGGCTACGGCGCAGGTCGCCACGACCAGGGCCCAGGCCGCGAGCGCCCGGGCGAGCGTGGCCTCCGCCGAGGCGAACTTCAAGCGCGCCGCGTCCGACCTGGAGCGGATTCGGGGACTTGCCGCCAAGCAGATCGTGGCCGCCCAGCAACTCGACGCGGCGCAGGCCGCCTACGATGCCGCCGCCGCCGAGCTCGACGCCGCACGCAAGCAAGCCGCCGCGGCGGGCAGCCAGGTCTCGGCCTCCACCGCCGCGCTCTCCGGCGCCACGGCGCGGCTCGAGGCGGCGCAAGCTGCGCTCGACAACGCCCGCCTGCAGTTGAGCTACGCATACATCCTGTCGCCGACGGACGGTGTGGTGGCCAATCGCAGCGTAGAGCCGGGCGGACTGGTGCAGGTGGGTCAGGCGCTCATGTCGATCGTGCCGCTCCGCGACGTGTGGGTGACGGCAAACCTCAAGGAGACCCAGCTCCCTGGCGTGTCGGTGGGCGACAAGGCGACGTTCACGGTGGACGCCTACCCCGGCCGCACCTTTCTCGGCCACGTCGAGAGTCTGAGCCCCGCCACCGGGGCGCGCTTCGCGCTGCTGCCGCCCGATAACGCGACCGGCAACTTCACCAAGGTGGTGCAGCGGGTGCCGGTGCGCATCGCCGTGGACGGCAGCATCGATCCAGCGCGGCCGCTCCGCCCCGGCATGTCGGTCGAGGCGACGATCACGACCCGCTGATCCGTGGCCACGCTTTCGCTCCCCGCGCCCGCCGGTGGCCTGGCGCGCGCGGACGTCTATCGATACCGCTATCTCATCGCATTCGCGGTGGTGCTCGCCAGCGTGCTCGAGCTGCTCGACACGAGTATCGTGAACGTCGCGATCCCGCACATGATGGGAAATCTCGGCGCCACGCTCGATGAGATCGCCTGGGTGAGCACCGGGTACATCGTCGCCAACGTGATCGTGTTGCCGATCACCGGCTGGCTCTCCGCCCGCTTCGGGCGGCGCAACTATTACACGGGCTCGATCCTCCTCTTCACCGCCGCGTCGTTTCTCGCCGGCAACGCGCACACGCTCGAGCAGCTGATCGGCGCGCGGGTGCTCCAGGGCATCGGCGGCGCCGCCCTCATTTCGACCGCGCAGGCCATCCTCTTCGACGTGTTCCCGCTGGAGGAGCGCGGCGTCGCTATGGCGATCTTCGGCATGGGCGTGATGGTGGGTCCCACGCTCGGACCCACGCTCGGCGGCTGGATCACGGACAACTACTCCTGGCCCTGGATCTTCTACATCAACCTGCCGCTCGGCGCGGTCGCGGCAGTCATGACGTGGCGCTTCGTTCCCGAGCCGGTGCACACGTCCGAGCGCACCGACCGGATGGACTGGCTCGGGCTCGCGTTGCTCATCATCGGCATCGGCACGCTCCAGATCCTGCTCGAGCGCGGCGAGTCGAAGGACTGGTTCGGCTCGCGCGAGATCTTCATCGAAGCGATCGTCGCCGGCATTGGCCTCGTCGCCTTCATCTGGCACGAGCTGGTGGCGGAGCAGCCGATCGTGGACCTCCGGATCCTGCGCAATCGCCAGCTCTTTGCCGGGGTGGCGTTCGGCGTTACCCTCGGCTTCGGCCTTTACGCGAGCGTCTTCGCCCTGCCGGTGTTTCTCCAGACGCTGCTCGGCTACTCCGCCTGGGACAGCGGCCTCGTGATCCTGCCGGGCGCCATCGCGAGTGCGGTGACGATGGCGGTCGTCGGCCGCTACAGCAATCGGCTCGATGCGCGGCTCATGATCGCGGCCGGCACCCTCCTCTTCATGTGGGCGATGTGGCTCCATTCCCGCTTCACCCTCGCCATCGGGATGCACGATCTCTTCTGGCCGATGGTGCTCCGCGGCACCGGTCTCGGACTCATCTTCGTGCCCCTGAGCCAGCTCACGGTCGCCGATCTCCGGCCCAGCCAGTACGCGCAGGGCACCGGGCTGTTCAACCTCTCGCGGCAACTCGGCGGCAGCTTCGGCATCGCTGCCGCGACGACGGTCCTGAGCCGCTTCACCGAGCAGGCGCGCACCGCGCTGGTGCCGCATCTCGACGCCGGCCAGCCGGCGGTGCGCGCATGGCTCGAAATGGCGACCCGGCACATGCACACGCTGGGCGGCGGGCTCGAGCAGGCGCGGATGAAGGCGTACGCGCTTCTCGAGTTCGTTCTCGAGCGTCAGGCGAGCGTCATCGCGTTCGAGAAGGTGTTCCTCATCATGGGCGTGAGCCTGGTGGTGAGCCTGCCGCTTCTGCTGCTCTTCCGGACGGGCCGCACGACCGGGGACCGCGGGATGGCGCACTGACGGCGGGACCGCCATACTTCTCGCGACGAAGCGTCGTACACCCCATGCCCCACATGCGTCGCGATCCTGTGCCAACCGGCCCCTCCGCGCTCGCCCCGCTCACCGCGGGCATCGTCGCCGCGTGGCTCGATGCGAGCGACGACGGCGCGGTGGCCGTGGACGCGGCCGGCCGAGTCGTCCTCCACAACCCCGCGGCGAGCCGCGTCACCGGACTCGCGCCTGACGCGGCCATGCATCGGCCGTGGCGCGACGTCGTGCGCCTTGAACCCGCAATGGCAGCCCTTCTCTGGGGCGCCCGCGAGAGTGGGACCCGCACCCACGCGGTCGGCGACGTCCTCTGCGCCCAGGGCAACCTCCGCACGGCCGAGATGAGCGCCACCCCCTGGCGCGACGGCGCCGGCGGCATCGGGGTCCTGCTGCTCATCCGCGACCTCGCCATTTTGTGCCGCCAGCAGGTGGCCGCGGGCGGGCGCCCCGGGTACGGCGCCCTGGTCGGTGAGCACCCATCGATGCGCGCCCTCTACCAGCTCGTCGAAGCGGTCGCACCGAGCGACGCGCCGGTCTTGATCGAGGGCGAGCGCGGCACCGGCAAGGAGCTCTTCGCCCAACTGCTTCACGCCCGGAGCCGGCGCGCGGAGCGGCCGCTCATCACGATCGCCTGCCCCGCGCTCGGAGCGCCGGCGCTCGAACGCGAGCTGTTCGGCCAGGTGCGGGGCGGCCCCGCCGGTGCGGTCGGGACCACGATCGGCCGGATCGAGCTGGCCCACACCGGCACGCTCTTCCTCGACGAAGTGGGCGGACTGCCGCCCGCGCTCCAGGCGCGGATTTGCCGCGTGCTCGAGACCGGTGAGATGCAGCGCGCCGGCGATCCGACGCCGCGCCGCGTGGATCTGCGCATCATCGCCGCGTCCAGCCGCCCGCTCGAGCGCGAGGTCGAAGCCGGACGGTTCCGTGAGGATCTGTACACCCGCTTGCGGGTCGTGCGGCTCGCGGTGCCGCCGCTGCGCGAGCGGCGGTCAGACATCGGACTGCTGGCCGAGCACCTGCTCGCGCGCTATGGCGCGCCGGGTCAGACCATCCCGCCCGAAACGCTCGCCCTGCTGCAGGCGCGACCATGGCCCGGCAACGTTCGCGAGCTGGACCGCGTGATTCGTCAGGCCATCGCGTCGCTCGAAGGCCGGCCCGGCGCCGTGCTGAGCCCGGACCGACTTCCGCCCGCATCGCGAAGCGTGGCACCCGCCGCGCCCGCCGCCGAGGCCGCCGGGCCGCGCGACCGGGACGACCGGCGTGCACTCCTGCTCCGCGCGCTCTCGTCGCACGGCGGCAATCGGACCGCCGCGGCCCGCGCCCTCGGCATCGGCCGGGCGACCTTCTACCGCTGGTGGCGGGACGCGGGCCTCGCGAGCGCGGCGCCGGCGTCTCCACCGGCGCTATGACCTTTCAGCGCAAGCTCCTGCTGGGTTCCGCGCTGATGGTACTCCCGGTGCTGCTGGTCGGCGCCGAGGCGATCCGCAGCAACGCACTGGAACAGCGCGCGCTGGAAACCCTCGGCCACAGCCTCACGCGCACGCGGACCTACGCCGAAGTCGAGACGGCCATGTTCAACCAGAACGCGGTCGTCTGGCGGTATCTCAGCGGTCTCGATCCGACCGCGCGGGACGAGTTCCGCCTCAATGGGCAGGTGGTGGACTACTGGTTCACCCGATGGACCGCCGAGCTCCGGCCCGACGAGCACGAGCTCGCGGACCGGGTGCGGACGCTTCAAACGAGCATCCAGACGGCGGCCGACAGCGTCTTCACGCTCTATGATACCGGGCACCGCGATTCGGCATACACGCTCGCGCGGCGGGAGCTTCAGCAGCGGCTCTTTCCCGCGCTCACCGAGATGAATCACGACATCTACCGGCGCGCGCGCGAGTTCAGCGTGCAACGCGCCTTTGCCGGGGTGCAGCAGATCGTCGCGAATGAGCGCCGCATTCTGCTTGCCATCATCGTCGTGGCCGTCGGGGCCGGATTGCTCACATCGCTCGTCATCTCGCGCAGCCTCGCGCGGCCCATCAACCAGCTTCGCGAGGGCATGGCGGTGGTCGGCGGCGGCGACCTCGAGCACCCGATCGACGTGCGCTCGCGCGACGAGGTGGGCGACCTGGCGCGCGCCTTTGCCAGCATGACCGACAGCCTGAGGCAGTCGCGCGCGGCCATGGTGCGGCTCAACGCCGAGCTTGCCGCCAAGATCGGCCAGCTCGAGCGCACCCAATCCCAGCTCGTGCAGTCGGAGAAGCTTGCCTCGATCGGCGAGATGGCCGCCGCCGTCGCCCACGGGCTGCGCAACCCGCTCGCGAGTCTCCGCGCCTCCGCGCAGCTGGTACAGCGCCACCCCGACTCGCCGGCCGCCCGCGAGCATCTCACGTCCATTATCGAAGAAGTCGACCGGCTCGACCGGCGTGTGAGCCACCTGCTCAGCTTCTCGCGGCCCGCGCCGTTCCACCGGCTTCGCGAGAACGTCGCACAGCTAATCGATGGCCTGCTGCCGGCCTTCGCGCCGGCGCTCCGCGAGCAGAAGGTCGAGCTTACGCTCGCGGTTCCCCCGGATCTGCCGCCGGTGCGCGTGGACCCAATGCAACTCGAGCAGGCGCTCGTGGAGGTGGTCTCCAATGCGCTCGACGCGATGCCTGCCGGCGGTCGGCTCACCATCGCAGCGCGGGGCGCACCGCAGCCGGCGCCCGCGGACGCGGCCGATACCTGCGGCGTTGCGGTTGAGATCGCCGACACCGGCAAGGGCATCCCCGAACAGGTCCTGCCCTCGGTTTGCGAGCCGTTCTTCACCACGCGGGCGGAGGGCACGGGACTCGGACTCGCCATCGCCAAACGCTACGTGGAGCAGAACGGCGGCCGGCTCGAGATCGCGAGCCGCGCCGGTGCCGGCACCACTGTGCGCATCTGGCTCCCGGCCGATGCCCCGGCCGAAGAGACCCTTGCCCGGGCGGGGTCGGCGTGAGCGGCTCCACGGTCCTCATCGTGGATGACGAGCGCACCCTCGCGCGTGCGGTGAAGGCGTACCTCGCTGAGCAGGGCTATGAGGCGGAGGTGGCCGGCGACGCGGAGACCGCACTCGGCCTGCTGGAGAGCCTTCGGCCCGACGTGGTGTTCTCCGACGTGCGCTTGCCCGGCATGAGCGGCATCGACCTGCTCAAGCGGATCCGCGAGTTCGATCCGGCAATTGCGGTCGTGATCATGACGGCCTACGGCTCGATCGAGGGCGCGGTGGAAGCCGTGAAGCTCGGCGCCTTCGACTACGTCAAGAAGCCGGTGGACCTCGAGGAGCTGAAGCTCCTGGCCGACCGCGCCCGCGAAACGGCGCTGCTCAAGCAGGAGCTGTCGTACTACCGCGGACGCGCGGCCCGTGATGTACCGTTCGCCGGCATCGTGGGCGAGTCGCCGGCCGTGCGCGCTGTCCTCGAGCGCGCCAGCCAGATCGCGGCGCTGGACGAGACGCCGCCGGTGCTCATCACCGGTGAAACCGGCACCGGGAAAGGACTCGTGGCGCGGACCATTCATGCGTCGGGCCCGCGGTCGATCAAGCCGTTCATCGAGGTGAACTGCACCGCGCTGCCCGCCTCGCTCATGGAGGCGGAGCTCTTCGGATACGAGCGCGGCGCCTTCACCGATGCCAAGGAATCCAAGCTCGGGCTCTTCGAGGCGGCCGGCGGCGGCTTCCTCTTTCTCGATGAAATCGGCGACGTGGAGCTGTCACTTCAGGGCAAGCTGCTCCGCGCCATCGAGGAGCGGGTGGTGCGGCGCGTGGGCGGGATACGGGACCGCAAGGTGGACGTGAGGATTCTCGCCGCCACCAACCGCGACCTGGAGCGCGGCGTCCAGCTCGACCGCTTCCGTCGTGATCTCTACTTCCGCCTCGCGGTCATCCTGCTCCGCCTGCCGCCGCTGCGCGAGCGGGGTAACGACATCCTGCTGCTCGCCGAGCGCTTCCTGCAGCAGTTCAGCGCGAAGTACGGAAAGGCGGTGCGGCGAATCGACCCGCGTGCGCGCGACCAGCTGCTGGCCTACCCTTGGCCGGGCAATGTGCGTGAGCTGAGCCACGTGATCGAGCGGGCCACGCTCTGGAGCCAGGGATCCACGCTCGAGCTGGAGCACCTCTCGCTCGCCAGCCCGGCGGAAGCGCCGGCGGAGATCTGGGAGCCGACCGCCGGCCCCGTCGCAACTTCGGCTCCGCCTGCATCCACGGTTGGCGAGAGCGCGGGCGCCGCACGCCCCTCGGGCCCTTCACCTTCGCCCGGTGCATTGCCCCCCGATGGCGGCGATCTCAACACTTGGGAACGGAATCTGATCGAGCAGGCGCTCCGCGAAGCGGGTGGCAATCAGACCCGGGCGGCCCAGCGGCTCGGCATCAGCCGCGACACGCTGCGTTACCGCCTCAAGAAGTTCGGCATTCAGGGCTGACGGCGGGTGGGTGGAATCACCCACTTGGAGTGAGTTGACCCAATGCTCGGCGCTGCGCTTCAGCGCTGGGCCGGATGATCCGCTGTTACGTAATGCTATGGTAGCGGTTGCCTTATGTATGTGATACACGTTTGACTCAAAAGCGGCACGCAGCCTGCGTATCTGCGGGCGTCGTCGGGCCGAGCGTACGCCCGGCTGGGGCAAAAACCCCACCGAATGTCTCAGGGCCGCACGAGGCCCACCACCATCACTAGCGGAGGCACCACATGCGCTGGACCAAGCCCGAGGCCGAAGTCGTGGCCGTCACGATGGAAGTGACCGCCTACGTCGCGACCCTCTAAGCAACGCAATGCAGACGGGGGGCTCGCGCAAGCGAGCCCCTCGGCGTTTTCAGGTGCAGATCATCCTGCTTGGCACCGCGGCCGGGGGCGGATTTCCTCAGTGGAATTGCTGGTGTCCCCCCTGCCGCACCGCGCGTAGTAACCCGGCGCGCGCCCGGCCGCGGACCCAGTCGTCCGCAGCGGTGAGCGTCGACGGTTCGCGCTGGTTCCTGCTCAACGCCTCGCCGGACATCCGCGAACAGTTGACCCGGCTTCCGAGCCCCGTCCCCACGGGCGCCCGTCACGTACCCGTTGCCGGAGTCGTCGCCACCGACGCAGAGCTGGACCACACGCTCGGCATCGTCCTGCTTCGCGAGGGCCGCTGGCTCCGCCTCTACACCACATGTGCGGTGGCCGAGGTGCTCGAGCGGGATTCCCGGCTGTTGCCAGTGACTCGCGCCTTCGCCGATGTGGATCTGGTCGAGCTGCATCTTGGAAGGCAGGTAGCGCTGCGATATGCCCATGGCACGGAGACGGGCGTCACCGTCGAGGCGTTCGCCGTGCCGGCCGGCCCGCCGCGATTCGCGAGCACCGAAGCCGAGGGACACACCGTTGGCCTCCTGCTCCGGGACAGCGCAACCGGCGGAGTCTGCGCTTTCGTGCCCGGGTGCGGCGGCCTGGACAAACGGCTCATGTCGCGGCTCCACGCTGCAGACCTGGTACTTTTCGACGGGACATTCTGGACTGACGACGAGCTGATCGCCCTCGGCATCGGCGACCGGACGGCCCGCCAGATGGATCACCTGCCGATGTCGGGGCCGGAAGGGAGCCTGGAATTGCTGGCCACGCTGCCCGGACGCCACCGGGTGTACACCCACATCAACAACACCAACCCGGTGCTGGTGGAGGGCTCACCCGAGCGGGCGCTGGTCGAGCGGGCCGGCCTCACTGTTGGAATGGACGGAATGCACTTCGAGATATGACTGCGCATGCGATGGAGAACGAATTGAAATGACGACCGCGACACTGTCCGCCGACCGGCTCGCCACGCCGCCAGCGCCGCCGTTTCCGGTGCTCGTCCGGCCGCTTACGCCCGACGAGCTGGAGCAGGCGCTGCGCAACTTCAGCGGCTCGTACTACGTGGAGCATCCGTTCCACCAGCTCATGTACGCCGGCCGGCTCACCCAGCGGCAGTTTCAGGGCTGGGTGGCCAACAGGCTGGTGTATCAGCGCGTCGTGCCGCGGAAGGACGCCGCCATCCTGTCCAACTGCCCCGACCCCGACCTCCGGCGCGAGTGGATCCAGCGCATCATTGACCACGACGGCACCGCGCCGGGCACCGGCGGTATCGAGCTCTGGATCCGACTTGGGGTGGCCCTCGGCGTGCCGCGGGAGGCAATGGAAGACGAGCGCCACGTGCTGCCGGCCGTGCGCTTCATCTGCGAATCCTACGTGAGCTTCTGCAAAGCCAAGCCCTGGGTCCAGGCCGTAGCATCTTCGCTCACCGAGCTGTTCGCGCCAAAGATTCACCAGCAGCGGATCGAGGCCTTCCCGAAGCACTATCCGTGGATTCCGCCCGAGGGGCTCGATTACTTCCGCAGCCGTCTCGTGCAGGCGCCCCGCGACGTGCATCACGGCCTCGCCGTCGTGAAGCGGCACTGCACCACTGTCGACACCCAGCGCCAGGCATTCGAGGCCCTCAAATTCAAGCTCGATCTGCTCTGGGCCATGATCGACACCATCCACAACGCCTACCGCGAGGACGGCCAGCCCGCCTGAGTCGCGATGCCGCTTTCGACCGATTTCGTCCCCCGCCTCTGGCGCCTCGCACGGCTCGACTTCGACCCCGTGCGCCAGCGGCGCGTTCTGCTCTACCCCGAGGGCGCGGTGTTGCTTAACGAGACCGGCGCGGCCGTGCTCGAGCTCGTGGACGGCCAGCGCACGGTGGCGGACATCGCGGCAATCCTGCGTGAGCGCTACCAGGCGGACGTGACGGCGGACGTGACCGAATACCTGTCGTACCTGGCCGAGAGAGAGTTGATCCGATGACTTCCGAACGTCCGACCACGCTGCTGGCGGAGCTGACACATCGCTGTCCGCTGCACTGTCCCTACTGCTCCAACCCGCTCGAGCTGGTTCGCGCCGAAGGCGAGCTTGCGACCGAAGACTGGAAGCGGGTTTTCACCCAGGCGCGCGAGCTCGGAGTTCTGCAGCTCGGCCTTTCCGGCGGCGAGCCGCTCGTCCGCCGTGATCTCGAGGAGCTTGCGGCCCACGCCCGCGGGCTCGGACTTTACAGCACGCTCGTCACCTCCGGCCTTGGGCTCACCCGCAAGCGGGCCCACGCGCTGCGCGAGGCGGGGCTCGAGCACGTGCAGATCTCGATCCAGGACTCCGACGTCGAGTCCGCCGAGCGGATCGCCGGGGTGAGCTCGGTCAAGCAGAAGCGCGCGGCCATCGCGCTCGTGACCGAGCTCGGCTTCGCGTTCTCGATCAACGTCGTGCTGCACCGAGCGAATCTCGACCGGATCGGTGAGATCATCGACATGGCCGCGAGCCTGGGCGCCGATCGGCTGGAGCTTGCCAACACGCAGTATTACGGCTGGGGGCTCAGGAACCGGGCGACGCTCATGCCCACCCGCGAGCAGGTGCGCCGTGCCAAAGCGATCGCGGAAGAGCGGATGCAGCGCTATAAGGGCAAGATGCAGATGCTCTTCGTGCTGCCCGACTACTTCGAGGATCGGCCCAAGGCCTGCTACGGCGGATGGGGCCGGTTCTACATCGTGGTGGGGCCGAACGGACTGGCGCTGCCGTGCCACGGTGCGTATGCGATCCCGACGCTCTCGTTTCCGAACGTGCGCGATCGACCGCTCGACTGGATCTGGCACGAGTCGCCCGGGTTCCAGGCGTTCCGCGGCGACGCATGGATGAAGGAGCCGTGCCGCACCTGTCCCATGAAGTCCGTGGACTTCGGTGGGTGCCGCTGCCAGGCCTTCGCTCTCACCGGCGACGCGGCAAACCCGGATCCGGTGTGCGGGCTCACGCCGTTCCGCCATATCATCGACGAGGCGCTCGGCGAGCAGGAGCCGGCCGAATACGAGTATCGGGATTTCGCCGCCGAGCCGCAGGGGGCGTGAGGTCCGGGGCCGCGCCAGCGACGTGAGCGGACCGCCGCTCGCGATTGAGACCGAGGGCCTCGGCCGGGATTACGGCAAGACGCGCGCGCTCGCTGCGCTCGATCTCAGCCTTCCGGCCGGGGCCCTCGTCGGCATTCTCGGCCCGAACGGCGCCGGCAAGACGACCGCCATGCTGCTGCTGGCGACGCTGCTGGCCCCGAGCCGTGGCGCCGCGCGGGTGTTCGGGCACGACGTCGTGCGCGACCGGGCGGCCGTGCGGCGCCGGCTCGGTCTCGTCTTCCAGGAACCGAGCATCGATGGCCTCCTCACAGTGGAGGAAAATCTCCGCTTCGCCGCGCGGCTCGTGGGCCTGGGTGGTCAGCTGCAGCGCGACGCAGTGAAGCAGGCCATCGAGCGGACCGGCCTCGCCGCGCGAGCCGGCCAGCCCGCACGCCAGCTCTCCGGCGGCTGGCGGCGTCTTGCCGACATCGCCCGCGCCACGCTGCACCGCCCGCCGCTGCTCATCCTCGACGAGCCGACGGTCGGACTCGACCCCGAGCATCGCGATCGGATGTGGCGCCTGCTCGACGCGGAGCGGAGCGAGCGCGGCGCCACGATCCTCTTCTCCACCCACTACCTCTCCGAAGCCGAGCCGAGCGATCGCGTGGTGATGCTCGCCCGCGGACGGGTCGTGGCTGACGAAGCACCGGCCGCGCTCAGGAGCGCGCTCGGCGAACAGGTGGCCGAGCTCGAAGGTGAGGGCGCGGCGGGCGTGCTCGAGGCGCTCCGGTCACGTGGGCTCGTACGCTCCGCCCGTCCCACCGATCGAGGCTGGCGGATCGCCCTCGGCGGCGGGGGTGATGTGGCAGGCAAGTTGGCAGCGGCGGCGGGCGCGGCGCGCATTACCCGCCTGGCGCTCCGGCCCGCCACCCTCGAGGACGTCTACTTCGACCGCACGCAGGCGCGAGAGAGCGAGTTCGGCTCGTGAGCGGTGTCAGCACCGCCTGGGGGATCGTCGTGCGCGATCTCGTCCGGAGCGTACGGCAGCGCAGCCGGCTGCTGGCGGGCCTCGTCCGCCCGTTCATCTGGGTCTTTCTCGTGGGCGCCGGCTTCAACTCGATCACGCGAATCGAGGGCGGCCTCAGCTATCAGGCCTTCGCCTATCCCGGCGGCATCGTGATGGCGGGGCTCTTCGGCGGCATGCTCACCGCGATCTCGACGGTGTACGACCGGGAATTCGGCATGCTGCGGCTCATGCTGGCGAGTCCCTCGGGGGCCGGCGCGGTGCTCGCCGGCCGCGCAGTGGCCGCGGCCGTGATCGGCGGGGTGCAGGGCGCCATCGTGCTCGCGTGCGCGCCGCTCGCGCTCTCCATGACTGCCGGCGACTTCGCCCGTGGGGCCGCCGCGCTCGCCCTTACCGCGCTCGCGAGTGCCACGCTCGGGTTGCTGGTGGCAGCGCGGCTCACCTCGGTAGAGAACTTCGGCGGCGTCATCAACGTGGTGCTTTTTCCGCTGCTCTTCGTGAGCGGGGCGCTCTACCCCACGCAGGGTATGCCGCCCGTGCTGCGCGCGTTCGCGCGGATCAATCCGGTCACCTACATGGCCGACCTGATGCGCCATGCGCTCCGCCAGCCGGCTGAATTCTCCGTCTCGACCGATATCGCGGTGCTCGCGGCAACGACCGTGCTCGCCTTCGGGCTCACGGCGGCGCTATTCGATCCTGAGCAGCGCTTCGTGCGGGGCAGGGCGCCGCGGCGCTGAGCCGCTCCACCACGACATGCTGCTCGACGCGCGAGCGCACCGCGCGACGCACGCGGCCGCTCGTGGGGATGTCGGTCTCGACCACGATTTGGCCTTTCCGCCGCACAAAGCCGTGATCCGGATCCCAGACGAACTCGCCATCCTCGTGTGTAGTCTGATGGACGGGAATGGGCTGCGAATCGCCGGAGACCGGGGCCTCCGTCGCCTCGCGGCGTACTGCGAGCTTGTAGCGGCCGAGCTTGGCGCCCGACGCCGCGGCGCTGTCGGTGAGCCGGCGAATCTCGACGCCCCTCAGTGTATCGCGCCATACACCGCCGACGGCGAGCGGCGCGCCCGGGACCGGGGGAAGCAGCTCGCCGAGCGCGTCGGAGAGATCGACGACCTGCGCCAGGTCGTCGGGCACGAACGGGTGTGTCTCGGCGACGTAGTGGCCATCCGCCGAAAGCTCGCCGCCGTAGCGACCGCCGATCAGGCCGTCGGTATCCGGCGCGAGCGTCCCTTCCGGCCCGCGCCGCCAGACGGCCAGGGTGTCGAACCAGGCCTCCAGTCGGGCCGAATCCCGTGTGGCAGGTTCCGCGCGCACGATCCAGCGCCCTTCGACCTCGACCGTCTCCCGCCGCCGCCTTCCGGCGAGACTGGTCTCGATGTCGCTTCGCGTGAGCACGTGAAAGCGGGCGCAGTCGAGTTGCGCTGATGTGTAACGGATGGGGGGGACCGGTGGAGCGAGAAGTAGGGCCAGCACGCCGAGGATTGCGGGCAGTTCAGCGCGAGGCATTCCCGAGCCAGATGAAGCAAAGGCCCGCAATCAGGCCGGCGGCCCCGATCACGAGCGCCATGGGCAAGGGCACTTCGGGCGCCGGGCCCACGATGAGCCACGCGACCGCGCTCACGCTCATGACGAAGCCGCCGGCGCGTTCCTTGAGGAGCGCAAGGAGGAAACCCAGGGCCATGATCGTGAGCGGCAGGTATGTGGGACCCACCGCAGCGGCGACCTCGATCGGTGGCGCGGCGCCGACGCGCGGAATCGGCGCGGCGCGCCACAGGAGCACGGCCGCCGCGCCCGTCGCGCAGCCACCGAGGGCGCGGGCGAACGTGCGAACCCTGCGCTGCCGCCGGGCCCGGTCGCGGTCGAGCGGCACGAGCACAGTGGGTCCGCCACGGCCCTGAACGATACGCATGCTCCAAGCTAGCCGGTCGCCGCTGCGGCGCTAAGCCCTCGGGCCGCATGGACAACCCTGGAAATCGGGGGTACGTTGGCCTTCCCCCGCCACACCCACGAGGATCCGATGCTCATGCTGCTCCTGGCGCTGCTTCAAGCGCCGCAGCAGGATCCCGTCTGCACGCCCTCCTCGCAGCCAGCGGCGGCCCGGGAACGTGCGGCAATCCCTCACCGGGTGGCCCGGCGGCGTGACACGCCGGCTCCCTTGCGTCATGCGACCGGCCCCGCAAAGCGGCAAACGGCGGGGCCGGTGCCGCATCGCCACCGGCGCGCTCGCGCCCTGCCGTTCGCCGCGCGGGCGGCGCCGCTCAACCAGCCGGCCGGGACGTGCCAACAATTTGATGTGGGCGTGGCTCCAGGGCCGAGGCCGCAGGTCGTCGCCGTGCCGCCGCTTCAGCTCGATCCGGCGCTGGATGCGCGACTGCGCCCGGTGGCGGCAGCCCCTCTCGTGCTCCCGCCTCCGGCCGGGACGCCCGGAGGCCCCGCGGCCTCCGAGGTGTCGACCGCGGACTCTTCGGCGTGGGTCGCGAGTGCGGGACCTTGGCCGTGGATCGGGCTCGGTGCGGGACTGGGCACAGGGCTCTTCATCGAGCTGCTCCACGGGAGCAGCGGCGATGCACTGCCACCGCTCTCGAACGGACCCACCGGGGGCCCACCAGGAGCGGGGCCGCCGCCGGAGTCGCCGCCGCCGGGTTCTCCGCCACCGGGCGGACCGCCGACCACATTTCCTCCGGTGACGACGACGCCCGAGCCCGGCACGCTGCTACTCATGGCGAGCGGCTTGGCGGGACTCGGGCTCGTGCGCTCGCGCCGCCGCCGCTCACAGCGGTCGACGCGTCGCAGCAGCCTCAGGGCTCCGCCATGAACGGGTAGCGCCAGTCGGTCGGCGGCGCGAACGTTTCCTTGATGCTGCGCGGAGCGACCCAGCGCAGCAGGTTGAGGATGGAGCCCGCCTTGTCGTCGGTGCCGCTCGCGCGGGCGCCGCCGAACGGTTGCTGGCCCACCACGGCGCCGGTCGGCTTGTCGTTCACGTAGTAATTCCCCGCGGCGTTCCGGAGCGCGCGGTCCGCTTGGGCGAGCGCGCGCTGGTCGCGCGCGAACACCGCGCCGGTGAGCGCGTACGGACTCGTCCGATCGACCAGCGCCAGCGTATCGGCCCACCGCGCGGCAGGATACACGTGCGCGGTGAGCACGGGGCCGAAGATCTCCTCGCACATGAGCGTCGAGCCCGGGTCTTGGGACTCGAGCAGCGTCGGCTGGACGAAGTAGCCGACGCGGTCGTCGGCGCCGCCGCCGGCCAGCATGCGCACGCCGGATGCGTGCCCGGCGGATTCGAGGTGCCCGCGGATCCGGTCGAACGCGCGCCGGTCGATCACGGCGCCCATGAAATTGCGGAAATCGGCGACGTCGCCCACGCGGATTTGCTCGATGGCGGCGACGAGCGCGTCGCGGACCCGGGGCCAGAGCGTGTCGGGGACGTAGAGCCGCGAGGCCGCGCTGCACTTCTGCCCCTGATACTCGAACGCGCCGCGCACCGTCGCCGCCACCAACGCCGCCGGATCCGCGCTCTCGTGCGCGAGGATGAAATCCTTACCGCCGGTCTCACCCACCAGCCGCGGATAGCTCACGTAGCCGCTCAGATTCTCGCCCACGCGCCGCCAGAGCTCCCGGAAGACGGTGGTCGAGCCGGTAAAGTGGATGCCGCCCAGCATGCGGTGCGCGAGCAGCACGTCACTCACCAGCACCGGATCTCCCGGGACGAAATTGATGACGCCGGGTGGCAAGCCCGACTCCATGAGCAGGCGGTAGAAGTGCCAGTTGCTGAGCGCCGCCGTGGCGGAAGGCTTCCACACAACCGTATTGCCCATGAGCGCGGGCGCGGTGGGGAGATTGCCGCCGATCGCGGTGAAGTTGAACGGCGTCACGGAGTAGACGAACCCTTCGAGCGGACGGTGATCGAGCCGGTTCCACACGCCCGGCGCGGAGGCGGGCTGTTCGCGGTAGATCCGCTCGGCGAAGTGCACGTTGAACCGTAGGAAGTCGATCAACTCGCAGGCGCTGTCGATTTCCGCTTGGAACGCCGTCTTACTCTGCCCCAGCATGGTGGCCGCGTTGAGCAGTTGGCGATGGGTGGTGGCGAGGCGCTCGGCGGCCCGGAGAAAGACGGCGGCGCGATCCTCGAAGCGCCAGTGGCTCCAGTCCCGGTGCGCCTCGAGCGCGGCGTCGACGGCGCGCGTCACGATCGCGGCGTCCGCCTGGTGAACCCGCGCGAGCACGCGCCCGTGGCAGTGGGGCGAGACCACCGGGTGCGTGCTCGCGCCGCGGAGCTCGCGCCCGCCCACGACGATCGGGATTTCGACGGCCTCCGCGCCCACCGTCCCGAGCGCCTGCTTGAGCGCCGCGCGCTCGGCGGTGCCGGGGGCGTATGAGAGGACCGGCTCGTTGGCCGGGACCGGAAGATTCGGAACGCCGCTCATGGCCCGGAAGATAATCGTCGCATCGCGCGCCGGTGCCGCGCTACCGCAGGACGCGCCCGGTCAGAAGAGCCCGGCGGGCGGAGTGCCGGGGCCGCCGAGCTCCGGCTTCGGCAGGACGACGAAGCCGGCGTCGCGGAGGATCGCCTGCCCGTCGGGGGAGAAGATGAAGTGCACGAACGCGGCTGCGACCTCTGGATGGGGGGCCGCGGTGGGAATCGTGAGCGCATATACGATCGGCTGGCCCACGAACTCGACCGAATCGCGGGCGGCGCGGCCCGGGGCCGGCACCCACACGCGCGCCTCTGCGTACCAGTCTGCCTTCGACGGGTCGCTCAGATTGATCGCGGCGGGCAGGTCGACGTGGCGGAGACCGGTCGTCTTCGCGACCGAGTAGTAGGTCCAGGCGTAGTCGAGCTCGCCGGCCTGCACCAGCGCGGTCAGATCGACTTCCTTCGGGCGAACGTTCCGCGCCGGGACCGCGCGGCGGAGCCGCTCGGCGAGCCCCGGCTGGTGATAGAACCTCTCGGCCAGTTGATAGACCATGAGCGTCCGGTAGCCGTTGGGATCGAGCGCCGGGTTGGAATGGCCCGAGCGCACACCCGGCCGGAGCAGGATGCGCCACCAGTTGTCGTCGTTGATTTCCGCGGCCGCCGTCGAGCGATCGGTGTACGCCAGCACCATCGCGTTGGTCGCGAAGCTGGCGTACCAGGTGGCGAATTCCGGAATGAGCAGTTTGGGGATGACGCCGTAGTCGGCGACGCCGATCACGTCGGGAATCTTGCCCAGTTCGGTGAGCTTGCGCGCCGCTTCGAGGCTGCCGGAGTTCTCCTCGGCGGGCGCGACGCGCGGATGCCGGGAGTGAAACGCCTTCAGCAGATCGCCGAACGGCTTGGCCAGGCTGCCGGCGTTGTACACCACAAGGCGCCCCGCGAGGTCCTGCCCACCATGCGCTGCATCATGCGGGGTGGCGCTGGCACCCCCGCGCGGGCCGCACGCCCATAGCGCCGCAACGAGGGCGAGCAGCGCACACCGCCGCTGGGACGAGAGGATCAGCATGATCGCTCCAACCGGTTCGAGAATGGTCCGGACTCGGCGGCCCGCGCCGGGTCGTGCCCCGTTATGTTAGCTGCGCTTCGACCGGTGATTGACCGATGCCAGACGCTGCTTCCGCTCTCCCGCCGGGCCTCGCCGGCCAGATCAAGGGCTGGCTCGTGCTTGACGGCGAGTTCCTCATGGGCCCGCGCTATGTGCAACTGCTCGAAGGCATCGATCGCACGGGGACCATTCGCGCGGGGTGCCGTACCACTCGGATGAGCTATCGCACCTGCTTGACCCGCATCCGGCGAATGGAGCGGGCGCTCGGCACGCCGCTCGTCGTGACTCGGCGAGGCGGCGCCGTGCGCGGCCGGGCGGAGCTCACGCCCGAAGCGCGCCGCCTCATTCGACTCTACCGCGCGTGGCGCGACCGTGTCGAGCGCGCGAGCGCCCGCGCGTTTGCCCGGGCGCTCGCGCGGCCTCAAGCGTAGCCGCGCGCGGTCCGATAGGCAACGTGTTGCCTATCGGACCGGTGCGCGATACCTTGGCGAGTCTCCCTCCCAAGGTGGCCATGCTCCGCTTCATCTGCCGGGCGCTCCTGCTGCTCGCGGCCGCAGCGCCGCTCGCCGCCCAGTCGGCGCCAGCTCCCGACAAGTCGGCCGAGGCGCCGATCGTGCGTCTCAGCGGTTACGCGCAGGTCCGCGAAACCTACCAGACAGACATCGGGCTCACTGCGAGCATCAACCGCGCGCGGCTCGCGGCCGGCGGAGCCGTCGCGCCCGGGCTCACCTGGCGCATCCAGGGCGAGTTCCGCACCGGCTCGGCCGGCGCTGGCAGCGCCACCGTCTCGCTCCAGGACGCGTACGTCCGCTACGCACCGCGAGGGCCGTGGGCGCTCGAGGCGGGCCAGTTCAAGACACCGTTCACCCGGGAGTTCACGACGTCGCTCACGGTGGTCGAGACCGCCGACCGCTCCACCGTCGTGGACTCACTCGCGCCCAAGCGCGACATCGGTCTCATGGGCGAGTACACGATGCATCGGATCGCCACGCTCTACACCGGCGTATTCAACGGCGAGGGCCAGAACGTCACCGCTAACCGCGATTCGACGGTGCTGGGTGTTGCGCGACTCGTCGTCCGCCCCATCGCCGGAGTCTCCCTGGGCGCCAACCTGGCGCGCTACTTCGGCGACAGCACCCGCTACGGCGCCGACGCCAACTACGAGGCGCACGGCTTCGTCGCGCGGGGCGAATACGTCGCCGGATCGCGCGATGGCATCGATGCGCCGGTGGACGAGGGCTGGTATGCGCTCGCGGGCTACTTCTTGATCCCGAGCGTGCAGCTCGTGGGCAAGTACGAGTGGTTCACTCGTGACGCGGTGAGCCCGCAGCGGAAGAACCGGGCGTGGACCGCGGCGGTGAACGCCTATCCATGGAGCCGGCGCACGCGATGCGTGCTGGAGTACATCTCCCGCAAGATCGGCGCGCCCGGCATCCGCCGAGGCGAGGTGCTGGCGCAGTTCCAAGTCACGTTCTGAGTTGTATATTATCGGGCCGAACCCCTCGCCGAGGACCTCGTCCATGCACCGTGCGCTCGCGTCCGCCATCCTGCTCGTGGCACTCGCCGGCTGCCGAGCGTACGACGTGTATCCGCGCATCAGCTCGCAGAAGGGCCTGACTCCGGCCGACCAGTGGGCGCGCTATGGCCACGAGGAGGCCGAGGTGATCGCCATCGGGCGTGCATTCGCTCAGGCGCACACCGGCAACTCGCTCGAGGAGCTGGCGCACGCCGCGGGCGTCGCGACGGCATACGCGCGCACCATGCCCGACGTCGTCAACATCACGGTCGACACGCTGGGCAGCCGGCTCACCGTCAAGTTCAAGAGTGGCTGGCGAACCGCAGTGGTACCGGTCGCTGATGGCGAGCGACCCGCCGACACCCCCGACCTCCCGCCGGGAGCCGGTGCGGCGGGCGGCAAGGCCAACGCAGGCACCTAGCGCGGCGCCGCGCCGGCAGGAATCCACGGCGCGCAGAGCCGTCCCATGATCGAGTGCTGCCAGGTCACCACCACGCTCGACTCGCGCGAAGCAGCCGAGCGCCTGGGCATGGCCCTGGTGGATGAGCGACTCGCGGCCTGCGCTCAGATCGCGGGCCCGATCGCGAGCATCTACCGCTGGCAAGGCGCGGTGGAGCGGGCGGAGGAGTGGTACTGTCACCTCAAGACCACCCGCGCCCGCTTTCCGGCGCTCGCGGCCCGGCTCGCGGCGCTCCATCCCTACGACGTTCCTGAAGTGATCGCGCTTCCGATCGTGGCGGCGAACCCGGCCTATCTCGCCTGGATCGAGGAGTGCGTGCGTTCCGCGCCCACGCCGAGCCCGTCCGAGCCATGACCGCGAAGTCCGCCCCCCCCTCCCCCGAACTGCTCTACCTCCTCTCCGGCGACGAGGAGGACTTCCAGGCTGCGTGCGCCGATTTTCTCCCGGCCGACATCGCCGAGGCGCTGAACGACCTGCCGCTCGAGCCGGCGGTGCGCGTGGTGGCGGCGCTGCCGTTCCACCGCGCCGTGCAGGTGTTCGACGAGCCCGAGTTGAGCCGCCGCGGCGAGATCGTGGCCCGGCTCGATGCGTCGCGCGCGGTGCCGCTGGTCGAGGCGATGTCGGCCGACCAGCAGGTAGAGCTGTTCCGCGAGCTCGACCCCGAGGCACGCGGACGGCTGAGCCATGTCCTGGCCGCGCCCACGCGGCAGGCGCTCGACCTGCTCATGCGCTATCCGCCGACCAGCGCCGGCGGCATCATGACGACCGAGTATCTCGGCGTCCCGGGCGATTGGACGGTCGAGCGGGTCCAGGCCTACATCCGCGAGGTCGGCCAGGCGAAGGAGACGGTGTACGCGATCTACGTGCTGGACCCGCGCGATCAGCGGCTCCGCCACGTCGTGTCGCTCCGCGAGCTCATGGTGGCCGACCCGCACCAGCACGTCGCCGAGGTGAGCGATGCGCCCAAGCTGGTGAGCGTCCGGCCCTTTACTGATCGCGAGGAGGTCGCGCGGCTCATTTCCAAGTACAACCTCCTGGCAATCCCCGTGCTCGACGACGCCCAGCGGGTGCTCGGCATCGTGACGGTGGACGACATCATCGATGCGCTGGTGCGCGAAAACACCGAGGACGTGCAGAAGTTCGGCGGTATGGAGGCGCTCGAGGAGCCCTACATGCAGATCGGGCTCATCAACATGGTGAAAAAGCGGGCGGGGTGGCTCTGCGCCCTCTTCCTCGGCGAAATGCTCACGGCCACGGCAATGGGGCACTTCGAGGCGGAGATCAGCCGCGCCGTAGTGCTGGCGCTCTTCATTCCGCTCATCATCAGCTCGGGCGGCAACTCAGGGTCGCAGGCCACCTCGCTCATCATCCGCGCGATGGCGCTCCGTGAGGTGACGCTGCGCGACTGGTGGCGCGTGGCGATGCGCGAGCTGCCGTCGGGCCTCGCCCTCGGCGTGATCCTCGGGCTTATCGGCATCCTGCGCATCTTCACGTGGCAGGCCGTGGGATGGTACGACTACGGGGCGAACTACCGGCTGGTGGCGCTCACCGTGGGGATGGCGCTCGTGGGCGTGGTACTCTTCGGCTCGCTCGCCGGCTCGATGCTGCCGTTCGTGCTCCGCCGCCTCGGCTTCGATCCGGCGAGCGCGTCCGCCCCATTCGTGGCGACGCTGGTGGACGTGACCGGCCTCGTGATCTACTTCAGCGTGGCGCTCGTGATCCTCCGGGGCACCTTACTCTAGCGGCGTCACCCGAAGCGGCGCAGGGTGGCGGATCTCACCGCCGCGCCCGCGGGCGGCGACATCGATCGAGTCCACGTCCCAGACGACCAGCGTCACCGGGAATGACGACTCGCCGAAGGTCATGAGATCCTGCTTCGAGAGCGAGCGCTCCTTGACCGGCTTGTTGTCGACGTCGGCGTGGTAGGGATGGGTGTGCCAGGTGCCCACGAGCCGCGGCACGCTGTCGCAGTCGCCGGTGACGGCGAGCTGAAGTTGCTTCATGTTGCTGGCGGGCACCCAACCATCAATCACGACGGTCGAGCCATCGACGTGGCCCTGCAGACAGCCCAGGAATTCGCGCTGGGTCGGACGTACAGTGCCAAGCATCCGCTCCAGTGTGTTGAGGTCGGCCAGCTCGTTCCAGTGGCGATTGCCGTCGATGAACACCGCGTTCATCGAGTCACGCGCGGCCCGGTAGAGCACCACCCTGGGTCCGGTATCGCGCTGGACGCTGGTGGTGGCGAACGCCGCCGCGCCGGCGAGCACGGCGGCGAGCGCCAGCGCAAGCGCGGCGCGCGGAATGGCCGCCACCTAGGCGGCCCGCCGAGCGCGGCCGGAGGCGCGCCGATCCAGCGGCACCGGCTCACCGCCGCCGGGGCCGCGGGGCCGGGGCCGCACCTCTCCCGGCCACGACGCGGCCAGAAGCAACAGCGCGCTGAGCGCCGCCGCGAACAGGGCGAGTGCGCCGAGAAATCGCGCCGCGTCCGCCGGGATCGCCCCGGGGCCGGGGAGACCGGACCAATCGAGCAAGAGCACGACCGCGAGCATGCCCGTCAGCGTGCCGCTCGCGCCGGCCAGCAGCCGCAGTGCGCCGCGCCAAGTCCAACCAGTCTTCCCCGACTCACGCATCGAGCCTTCCCATGCTGACGCCTGAATACTATTCGCGCGGCGGCGCGGCCCGGCAGTGGCTGGCGTCACCCGTGCCGGCGGGAAATATTCCGGCATCCATCCGGAGATCGACATGCCGCGCCGAAGCACGGTTCTCACCCTGGTCGCGCTCGCCGCGTTCGCCGCGCTGCTGCTCTACACGACGCTCGCGTCCCAGCGGTTCGAGTGCACCGTCGCCGTTGCCTACAACGGAAAATCGGGGCATGCCGCCGCGTCGGCGGCATCGACCGATGACGCGGAGCGGCAGGCCCGGACCGCCGCGTGCGGCCCCATTGCGAAGGGCATGAACGAATCCATCGCCTGCACCAACACGCCGCCGGTGAGCCGCGAGTGCCGGACCCTCTAGGGGTTCGGCTTCAGTCGAGGCTCCGCCTCCCCCATCCCATCGTCCTCCTGCTCGGCTGCCTGGTCGTGGCCGTACTGCTGAGTTACGTACTGCCGGCGGGGCGGTACGAGCGGCGTGAGAATCCCGCGACGGGGCGCAGCGTCGTCGTGCCTGGAACGTACGCCCGCGTGGAGGCGCGGCCCGTCGGGCCGTTCGAGGCGGTTGTCGCCGTACCCAAGGGGTTGGTAGACGCGGCCTCGGTGGTGTTCCTCGTCTTTCTCGTGGGCGGCGCCTTCGCGGTGGTGGAGCAGACCGGCGCCCTCGGCGAAGCGGTGGGATGGATGGTGCGCAAGCTCAGCACGCGGGAGGCGCTCGTGATCCCGGTGGCCTCGCTCGCGTTTGCGGCCGGCGGCGCGGTGGAGAACATGCAGGAGGAGATCATCGCGTTCGTACCTCTCCTCCTCGTTCTCACGCGCCGCCTCGGCTTCGACGCGGTGACGGCGGCAGCCATCAGCGTGGGCGCGGCAGCTATCGGCTCGGCGTTCAGCCCCATCAATCCGTTCCAGGTCGGCATCGCACAGAAGTTGGCCGAGCTGCCGCCGCTCTCGGGCAGCGCGTACCGGGCGCTCTTCCTCGCTCTCGCCCTCACGATCTGGATCGCTTGGACCATGCGCTATGCGGCGCGCACCAGGCGGAAGCCCGATCCGATGCGCGAGGCGCTCCCCGACCAGACCGCCGCGGCCACTCCCCGCGGCCGGGAGGCCGTGGTGCTACTGCTCGTCCTCGCTGCGTTCGTGCTGCTCGTCGTGGGCGTCCTGCGGCTCGGCTGGGGCTTCGACGAGCTGTCGGCGGTGTTCTTCCTCATGGGACTCGCGGCCGGGCTTGTGGCCGGCATGGGCTGGTCGGGGACCGCGGAGGCGTTCGTGACCGGTTTCCGCGCGATGGCGGGGGCGGCGATGATCGTGGGCTTTGCACGAGCCATCTACATCGCGTTGGACGAGGGCCGCATTCTCGACACCATCGTCCACGGGCTCTTTACCCCGCTCGCGCACCTGCCGGTGGCGCTCTCCGCTTCCGCCATGGTGGCGGCGCACACATTGATCCACATACCCGTGCCGAGCGTAAGCGGACAGGCGGTGCTCACGATCCCCATCCTGGTGCCGGTGTCGGATCTGCTCGGTCTCTCCCGGCAGGTGACCGTGCTGGCGTACCAGTACGGCGCCGGCCTCTGCGACGTGGTGACGCCGACCAACGGTGCGCTCATGGCGATCCTCGCGGCGCTCGGCGTGCCCTTCGGCCGCTGGTTCCGGTTCGTGCTGCCGCTTTGGGGAATACTGCTGGGGGTGGGACTGGTCGCAGTGGTGGGAGGAATCGCGGCGCACCTTTGAAGGCGATGCGCCACCGGGGCCGGCGGCCGCGTTGCGGCCTAGGGGGCGCCCCCCACGCCGGCGAGCGCTTCGAGCGTAGATCGATCGGCGAGCCCTACGTGCCGGCGCTGCTCCTGGCCGCCACGGTACGCGATGAGCGTAGGAATGCCGCGGATGCCAAGCCGGGGCGTGGTCGCCGGATTGCGATCGGTGTCGAGCTTGAGGACCAGTACCTGGCCCTGGAACTCCAGGGCGAACTCGTCGAGGGTCGGGGCCATCATGCGGCAGGGTCCGCACCAGTCGGCGTAGCAGTCGAGCACGATGGGGAGGCTCGACCCTCCGATGACGCAGTCGAAGTCCCCGTCGGTCACTTTGAGGGGACGGTCGAGGCGGATGGGCCGGCCGCATTGGGCACATTTGGGACCGGCGGCGAGGCGATCGATGTCCACGCGGTTGAGTCGCCCGCAGAACGCGCAGGGCACGGTGACGGGCCGTCCGGCGGGTGCAGCGGTGGCCATGATCGGAGTATAGCGCGGGCGCACGCGAGGCGGAACGCCGCGGCGGTGACGCGCGTTTCATTGGAGCGGCGCCGCAACGGTCGAGTGACAGAGCCCACGGCCAGACCAAGTTGCGATTGGCATTAGTGTTGCTCAGGGCTGGTGGCAGACCACCAGGAGGATGGGTCGGTCAATGGACGAGCGCCAGATCAGAGAAATGGAACAGGACAGCGACTTCGCACAGTGGTTCGCCGAGCTCGTGAGCGAATCGAGCGAGTCGGGCGACGCCGCGGGCTGGGGGAGCCCGGTCAACGATCACTATCTCGTGCTGAGCAACGAGATCGGCGACTGGATCGGGGGCCTCCGCTTCTCGGTACGGGGTGGTGTGTCGCAACTGCTCGACGTGGCGGTGCTGCCGTCGGAGCGCCACCAGGGCTACGCGCACCAGCTCTTGGCGGCCTTCGAGGAGCGGTCGCGCGAGGCGGGTGCGCAGCTGGCCGAGTTCTGGACTGACGACCTCGAGTCGGAGCCGCTGCTTGGGGCGCTGGGGTGGCGGCGGGTGCTGCGCCGGGAGGGGTACATCGGCGGCCGGGTGTGGATTCTCCTCGAGAAATCGCTCGGCGCCGACCGGGATTAAGCCCGGTCGGATTGGCATCATAGCGACCAGCCACAGTATCTTCCATGGCTGGTCTTTGCGTGTGTACCTGCGGCGTTCCTTCGGGCGCCGGTATCCTCCAACGACGCGAGCCATGGGCATCACGGAAGCTGCGCGGGAGCTGTTCTCGAAAATCGAGGTGCTTCAGGACCTTGAGGCCAAGGTCCGGGAGCTGATGCAGATCCACGAGGAGAAGCGGGAGTTGTGGTTTCCGGCGGACCTCATCAATCCGGCTCCCGACGAATGCCCCGACACCCATTTTGCCAAGCTCCGCGAGCGCGCCGCCGGGATTCCCGACCCGGTGCGCGCGGCGCTCGCGCTCAACCTCCTCACCGAGGAAGGGCTGCCCCACTTCCACAGGCTGCTCGCCGTGTACCTGGGCGACGACAGCCACTGGCGGACGTGGAACAACCTCTGGACGGCCGAGGAAGACCGGCACGGCCAAATCATCCACGACTACGCCCGGGAGTCGCGGGTCCTGCAGCAGCGCCGGCTCGAGGAGATGCAGTTCGAGTATCTCAAGGCGGGGTTCCACCCGGCGTGGGACCGCGACCCTTACCGGGTGTTCGCCTACACCACGGTTCAGGAGCGCGCGACCCAGCACTCGCACGCGGAAACCGGCAAGCTCGCGGCCGAGTACGAACCCAGTCTCGGCATCATCCTCGGCAACGTGGCGCGGGAAGAGGCCCGGCACTACACGTTCTACCGTACCGTCTTCGAGGAAATCCTCAAGCGCGATCCTGACCAGGCGCTCCACTCCGCATCGTTCATCCTGCCGAGCATCGATATGCCGGGCCACTCGATGCCGGGCTTCCGCGAGCTGGCGGACGTGATCCGCCGCGCGGGCATCTACGGTCCCCGCGACTATCTGCGCATCGTCCAGGAGCAGATCCGGTACTGGCGGATCGAGAAGCTCACCGGACTTGGCGAGCTGGGCCGCATCGCCCAGGAAAAGATCCTGGCGATTCCGGATCGGCTGAGGCGGGTGGCGGAAATCATGGAAACCCGAAGCCGCGCGAAGACCTTCCGCTTCGACGTCGTGTTCAACCGCGAATTCGCAATGGAATGACCCGCGGGCTCGCTGGTACGGTCCTGCTCGCCGCCATTGTATCCGGCTGCGGCCGATCGTCGCCAGCGGCCGCGGCGGCTTCGAATCGCGCAGTGGACACCCTTCCTCCCGCCGTGCGGGACGCCGCCCTGCTGGGCCGCGAGGCCTTCGTGCTGGTGGACCGCGCGGCTGACTATCAGGGCTCGCACCGCGGCCGTCCCCCCAGCTCGCTTCGCCAGATGGGCATCGACAGCCTCGCCCCGCTGTTCGTGCGCCGCATCGCCGTCGTGAGCGATTCGTCGCTCGTCACCGTCGCCTTTCGCCAGCCGCGCGGGCGGCGGGTGGCCGCGTGCGAGGCGAACCCGCGGGTACTGGAGGAGGCGTCGCTCAACGGGGGCCGGTTCAGGCTCGTCTGTACCACGGCATCGGGAGCCGTCGCGCAGTACGAGGTCCCCGCGCCGTGATCCCGGCACTCCTGCAGCTCGTGGCGCGCTGGCTTGCGGTCGCGGCGCTCGCGTACGCGGCGGTCATCGCGCTCACCACAGGGGCGGTGCGGTCGAAGCGGTTGAGCCCGTTCGGCGGCTGGGCGAGGTTCGTCCGCCGGATGAGCGAGCCGGTGCTGCTACCGCTCGAGCGGCGGATCCTTCGCTCGGGCGGGAACCCGAAGGATGCGCCGCTCTGGCTGCTCGTGATCGTCGTCGTGGGCGGTTTGCTGCTCATCGCGGGCATCGACTGGCTGATCGGGTTCGCCTACGAGATGGCCGGGCTGGCGCACGCGACCCCGCAGATCTGGCTCATCGAGGCGGTGTCGTGGGTCTTCCGGATCCTGATGATCGCGCTCATCGTGCGGGTGATTGCGGCGTGGATCGGCATCTCGCCGCACCGGCCGTGGATGCGGCCGGTGATGGCGCTCACCGAGTGGCTGCTTGAACCGCTCCGGCGGGTGCTGCCGCCATTTGGGCCGCTCGACTTGAGCCCGCTCGTCGCGTACTTTCTGCTCTGGATCGCGCAGCAGGCGGTGATTCGCGCGCTGGTGTGACGGTCGCCGCCGCATTTTCCACCCCACACTTCGAGGGAGACCACCATGGCCCGGCGGCCGGCGGACGCCTGCGACTACCTCGTGATCGGCGCTGGCTCCGCGGGGTGTGTGGTGAGCACCCGGCTCTCGGAGAACCCCGACGTCCGGGTGCTGCTGCTCGAGGCGGGTGGTTCGGACGCGCACGCCGCGGTGGAGGACCCGACCAGGTGGCCGACGCTCTTCTACGGTGCCCTGGATTGGGGCTACAGCACCACGGCCCAGCACCATGCAGCAGGTCGCGTGGTCCACTGCCCCCGCGGCAAGATGATCGGCGGCTGTCACAGCCATAACGCGAACGCCTGGGTGCGCGGCCACCCGACCGATTTCGACAACTGGGCCTATCAGGGCAACCCCGGCTGGGACTTCGCGAGCGTACTGCCGCTCTTCAAGAAAATCGAGGACTACGCCGGGGGGCCAAGCGAGTACCGCGCAGTCGGCGGGCCGCTGCACGTGCAACTGCCGGACGACCCCAATCCGATCGCGAGCGCCTTCATTGCCGGCGCTGGGGAGATGGGGCTGCCGATCGTGGAGGACAACAACGGCCCGTCCATGCTCGGCGCGAGCTTCTTCAACGTCACCATCAAGAACGGCAAGCGGAACAGCGTGGCGCGCGCCTATCTGGAGGCGGCCAGGCAGCGATCGAACCTCACGGTGCACACCAACGCCGAAGTACACTGCCTGCGGTTCGAGGGCACCCGGTGCGTTGGCGTCGAATACCGGCGGGATGGCGCGCCGGCGTCGGCGCGGGCGGCACGTGAGGTGATCGTCTGCGCTGGCGCGATCGGCTCGCCGCGGCTCCTGCAGCTTTCCGGGATCGGCCCCGCGGACGAGTTGCGGGCGCTCGACGTGCACGTCACGGTGAACCTGCCCGGCGTGGGAAAGAACCTGCACGACCATCCGCTGGTGGGCGCCATCAACTACGAAACGAAAGGCACCCTGCCGCCGCCGAGGAACAACGGCGCCGAGAGCACGCTCTGGTGGAAGTCGGATCAGCGGATGATCTGTCCCGACATCCAGCCGGTGATCATAGAGTTTCCGTTCGCCACGCCGGAGCTCGCGGGAAGGCTCCCGTCGCCCAACTGCTATGCGATCGCGCCGTCGCTCGTGCGTCCGGCCGCGCGCGGCAGTGTCACGATCACCTCGCCCGACCCCACGATCCCGCCGGCGATCGACATGAACTACCTGGGCCGGGATGCGGACGTTCAGGCGCTGCTCTTCGCGATCGATCTCTGCCGGGAAATCGGCGCCACCGGCGCCTTTGCCGAATTTCGCAAGCGGGAAGTAATGCCCGGGCCGCTCGGCCGCGCCGAGATGGCCGACTTTCTCCGCCAGAGCGTCACGACGTACTTCCACCCCGCCGGGAGTTGCAAGATGGGGATCGACGAGACCTGCGTCGTGGACCCCGAGCTCAGGGTGTACGGAACCCAGGGGCTCCGGGTGGCGGACGCCTCGATCATGCCCACGGTCACGACCGGCAACACGAACGCCCCCTCGGTCATGATCGGCGAGAAGGCGGCCGCGATGATCTCAGGGAACGGCGCCGCCTGAACTTGCCACCGCGGCCGCGGCCGGTTGGGCGGGCGCGGCCGCGCACGGGTTATTGCCGTTGGCCTGGCAGAAGGCCGCGCCCTGCTCGAGGGAGACCGGAAAGCTGAAGTCCGCCGGAGTGCCGTTGGCGTAGTAAAGCGAACCTTCGTGCTGCACCATGGCACACACGGCGCCGGCCTGCGCGGGATCATTCCAGTAGCTGGTGCAGGCGCTGAGCACCGCCTGCGGGTTCTGGCTTGGATCGTTTGCCATCGCCGCGAGCCAGCGCGCGGCAATGAGATCCTGCACCATGAGCTGCTGCGCGGTCGGGCAGTCCGCCGCGATCATCTTGCCGTCGCCGACCGTATCGAAGCCCTGCGCCTGGGCAAAGAAGTAGTAGGGGTGGTTGGCGCCGAGCACCGGCGTGCCCACGCCGGGCAGGATCTCGACCATGACGGCCTGATTCACACCCAGGGTGACACCGAAGAGCTCCTGGAAAACGGTCTTGGCCGGACCGCCGTACACGACGAGCGGGACAGTGAACGCCGGGTTGGATGCGGCGAGATTGAGCAGGAGCGCGATCTGTCCCTTCTGGTAATCCGCGAAATAGTCCGTCGGCGTCACGGTGGGTGAGATGTACGTGCCCTGGTCGTCCCCCGCGGCGATCGGCACGCAATCGATCACGCGCGAGAGCAGATCGAGGTCTTCGCGGGCGGTGACGCCGTTGGCCTGAAGCAGCTCGTCGCAGCGGACCGGCACCGCGTCGTCCAGATAATCGCGCGAGGGATCGAGCAGGTTCATCGGCGGAAAGTGGAAGAGCTGGAGGGCCCGGTGCCGGACCATCGCCATGCCCCAGGGCAGCATGAAGCGCCAGCCGTTGTTCTGGGGATCCCAGAGGTTCGCGGCCTTGATGGCCGGGATGTCGGTGGACAGCGCACCCCAGCCGTTCTTCAGGAACTGCGGCAGGCGCTTGGTGTACACCAGCAGATCGCCCGAGACGGACGGCGGGCCGATGAGGTTCAGCGTGTAGGCGCCGTCGTTCACCCGCAGGTTGAAGGTCGCGTCGCGGGCGGCGAGACCATCGCGGCGGAGGGTCTGATCGAACCAGCGGTGAATGGTCTCCGCGAGAGTCGCGGCGCTGCCCGGAATATTGGGATAGGAGAAAAGCTGCGCGAGGCGGTCGGCCGGGCCCAGGGGAATCGAGAAGACCAGCATCGGAACTCCTCCGTCGTTGGGGAGAACCATCAGCGCGCGAGTCCGAGCCGCGTGAGGAGCGAGGCGAAGCGGGCGTCGGTCCGCATCGAGTCGGGCCAGTGGAGAAGATCCAGGCGCGAGAGGTCGCTCGCACGGTCGTCGTAGGCGCGCTCCAAGTCCGCGAAGGCCGCGTCGTCCTCACCGATCCCGGAGTGCGCGATGGCGCTGCACAGCGGCGAGGTGTATGTCGTCCGCGACATCTCCTCGAGTCGTGCGAGAACACCGCGGGCCTCGCCGCGCTGCCCCGCGAGACCGTATGCCTGTCCCAGATCGCCGAGCGCGACGAGCCCTCTCGTGCCCTCGACACAGCGCCGGTACGCGACGATCGCCTCCTCGTAGCGCCCGAGCTCGGCGTAGATCCAGCCGAGACGCCAGAAGACAAGGGGGAAGACCGGGCTCAGCTCCGTGGTCTTGCGGCACTGCTCGATCGCATCATCCCACCGTCCGGCGAGCCCGAGCCCATAGGCGTAATGGTCGTTGATGATGAGCGAGAGCGGGTCGCGCTCGAGGGCGCGCTCGAACGAGGCGACCGACTCCTCGAAACGCCGCATGATGAGGAGGTACCAGCCGTACCACTGGTGCGCGGTCGCATAGCCGGGATCGAGCTCCATGGCCCGCTCGAGCTCGCGGCCTGCGCCGGCATAGTCGCGCTCGTAGAACAACTGCACGAACGCCATCGACGCGTGCGCCTCCGCCAGCTGCGGATCGATTTCAAGGGCCCGGAGCGCGGCCGCGCGTGCCCGAGGCGATGCATCGCGAGGGCGCTCGGCGCCATAGTAGCCAAGCACGCTGTAGGTGTCGGAGAGGCCGGCGTACGCGATGGCGTACGCGGGGTCAGCCGCGATCGCCTCGTGGAAGTAGCGGTTGGCAAGGCGGAGCGGCTCGATGGTGCGCTGGTTCCAGTAGTAGCGGCCCTTGAGGTAGGCCTGATAGGCCGCGGCGTTTTGGGTTTCCCGCTTGCCGAGCTGCCGCTTGTCCTCACTGGTAAGCTGGAGCTGGAGCGCGCGGGAGATTTCGGCGGCCATCTCTTCCTGCACGGCGAAGATGTCGGCGAACGGGCGGTTGTACTGGTCGCCCCAGAGCTGAGACCCGGATTGGGTGTCCACCAGCTCCACCTTGACCACGAGCGCGTCGCCCCGGTGGATGACGCGGCCGCTCACGAACGCGCGCACCCGCATGTCCTTTGCCGCGGCCATCGGATCCACGTCGCGGTCCTTGTAGCGGAAGACCACCGAGCGGGCGGCGACCCTGAGGCCCGGAATCCGCGAGAGCTTGTTGATGATGGTTTCGGCGATGCCGTCGCTCAGGAACTCGTCATCCGGGTTAGCGCTCGCGTTGAGGAACGGCAGGATGGCAAGCGAGTCGATCGGCCGCTCCTTGCGCGCACCGCTGCGGCGGCGGCTGCCGCCGGATGTCATCCGCCCGGTTGGGCGCGATACGGTGGTACGCGGCAACGTGGGGGGCGCGGGCGAGGGGGAGGAAACGGCCGGCGGGGTTTCCAGTCCGACCGCGGGACCGACGGCGGAGCGCACGCCCGGCGGCCGGATCGAGCGCGCGCTCCGCCCCGCGGCGTCAACCCGGTCGAGCGCCGCCATGATGCCTGCGGCGGATTGCGGGCGGTCGGCGGGCTCCTTGGCAAGACACCGGCCGATGAGCTCAGCCAGCTCGCTCGGCGTTTCCGGGCAGACGGAGCCGAGTGGCGGGGGCACCTCCATGACCTGCGCGGCGAGCAGCGAGCGCGGCGGGCGCCCGCCAAACGGGTGCTGCCCGGCGATCATCTCGTAGCCCATCATCCCGAAGGCGTAGAGATCGACCCGATGGTCGCAGTTGGTGTCGGCGACCACCTGCTCGGGCGCCATGTAGGCCGGCGTGCCGATCGCGAGCCCGGTGGACGTGAGCCCGGCTGCGCCGCTGCCGGCGGCGGCGGTCACCGCCTTCGCCACGCCGAAATCAGTGATGAGGGCGAACCCGCCGGAGAGCAGGACGTTGTCGGGTTTGATGTCGCGATGGACGACGCCGTGCTCGTGCGCGTACGTGAGCGCCGAGCCGATGTCGCGGAGGATCCGCACCGCGTCGGGGATCTCGATCGCCCCGTTCCGGCTGAGCCGCGCGCGCAGCGACTCGCCGACGACGAGGGGCATGGTGAGATAGGGGAGCCCGTCCATCTCGCCCGCGGCGAGGAGCGGGACGATGCAGGGGTGCTGCAAGCCCGCGGCGAGGAGGATTTCCCGGCGGAACCGCTCGAGGTTGACCGACGCGGCGAGCTCGGGAGGGAGCAGCTTGACGACGACCTTGCGGCCAAGCGCCTTCTCGTGCGCAATGAACACACGCGACATGCCGCCACCACCAAGCTCGCTCTCGATGGTGTAGGCTGCTCCGAGGGCAGCCTCGAGCTGCTCGCGCAAATCCACGGTTCGGTAGGCTCCCGGTTGACGCCCGAATGTACCCGCGGAGGCCGACCCGAGCCAGTCGCGGCCTCCCGGCGCCGGCCCCTTGAACGCACGCGGCCGGAGGTGCTAGTTTGCAGATGGAAGACAATCCGATTTTCGTGGCGATTTGCAGGCAGCTTGCGGCCACGTTAAACAACCGCTAAAACGCCGCCGTTGCCCGGGGCCGTTTTGGCTCCGGGCATTTCGCTTTGGGGACCGGATGGTTCCGGGCGCAGAGTTGGGGGAAGGCGTGACACAGACATCTTCGGCCGCCGACGATTTCGCACCGGACCTCCGCGCCCGCGCGGCGCGGTTGGCACGCCTCGATGCGCTGCTCGAAGAGCGGATCCTGGTCCTCGACGGAGCGATGGGGACGATGATCCAGAGCCATCGGCTGGGGGAGCGGGACTACCGGGGAACCCGTTTTACCGAGTGGCCGCGCGATCTCAAGGGCAACAACGACCTGCTCTCGCTCACCCAGCCCGAGATCATCCGCGGGATCCACCGGGCGTACCTCGAGGCGGACGCCGACATCATCGAAACCAACACCTTCAACTCTACCGCCGTCTCCATGGCGGACTACGGGATGGAGGCGCTGGTGCCGGAGCTCAACCGCGCCGGTGCGCGGCTCGCGCGTGAGGCCTGTGACGCGGCGGAGCGCGCGGAGCCCACGCGGCCACGATACGTGGCGGGTGTGCTCGGGCCCACGAGCCGCACCGCGTCGCTCTCGCCGGACGTGAACGACCCCGGATTCCGGAACGTCGCCTTCGACCAGCTCGCGGACACCTACGCCGAGGCGGCGCACGCCCTGCTCGACGGCGGGGCGGATCTGCTGCTGGTCGAGACGATCTTCGATACTCTCAACGCGAAGGCGGCCATCTTTGCGATCGAGCGGGTGTTCGAGGAGCGGGGCGAGCGGGTGCCGGTGATGATCTCGGGCACGATCACCGACCAGAGCGGGCGCACGCTCTCGGGCCAGACGCCGGAGGCGTTCTGGTATTCCGTGGCGCACGCGCGCCCCATCACCGTCGGCTTCAACTGCGCGCTCGGCGCGCGCGCGCTCCGGCCGCACGTGCAGGAGCTGGCCCGGGTGGCACCGGTGCGGGTGAGCGCGCACCCGAACGCCGGGCTCCCGAACGAGATGGGCGAGTACGACGAGACGCCCGAGTCAATGGCGGCGACGCTGCGCGAGTTCGCGGAGCACGGCCTCGTGAACGTCGTGGGCGGGTGCTGCGGGACGACGCCGGCGCACATCCGCGCAATCGCGGACGCGGTGCACGGGCTCACGCCGCGCCGCGCTCCCGCGGTGGCTCCGCTCTGTCGCTTGAGCGGGCTCGAGCCGCTCGTGATCGGGCCGGAAACCAACTTCGTCAACGTGGGCGAGCGGACCAACGTGACCGGCTCGCGGCGGTTTGCCAAGCTGGTGCTGGACGGCAAGTACGAGGACGCACTCGAGGTGGCGCGCCAGCAGGTGGAGAGCGGCGCGCAAATGATCGACGTGAACATGGACGAGGCGATGCTCGACTCGGAGCACGCCATGAGCACGTTCCTCAAGCTGGTCGCCTCGGAGCCCGCGATCAGCCGGGTGCCGGTGGTGCTCGACTCCTCCAAGTGGTCGGTGATCGAGGCGGGGCTCAAGTGCGTCCAGGGCAAGGGCATCGTCAACTCGATCAGCCTGAAGGAGGGCGAGGAGGCGTTCGTGCGCCAGGCGACGCTGGTGCGCCGCTACGGTGCCGCGGTGATCGTCATGGCGTTCGACGAGCGGGGCCAGGCCGACTCCGCCGACCGCAAAGTGGAGATCTGCGCCCGCTCGTACCGCATCCTCACCGAGCGGGTCGGGTTCGCCCCGAGCGACGTGATTCTCGACCCCAATATTTTCGCGATCGCCACCGGCATCGAGGAGCACGCGAACTACGCCATGGACTACATCGAGGCGACGCGGCGGATCAAGGCGACGCTGCCGCACGCGCTCGTGAGCGGCGGGGTGAGCAACGTCTCGTTCTCCTTCCGCGGGAACGATCCGGTGCGGGAGGCGATCCACTCGGTGTTTCTGTACCACGCGATCGCGGCCGGGATGGACATGGGGATCGTGAATGCTGGGCAGCTCGCGATCTACGCCGACATTCCGCCGGAGTTGCTGGAGCGAGTGGAAGACGTGGTGCTCAACCGCCGGCCGGATGCGACCGAGCGCCTGCTCGCCGTGGCCGATTCGGTGACGGGCAAGGCAGCGCCGGAGCAGGACCTCGCGTGGCGCGCCAAGCCGGTGTCCGAGCGGCTGGCGCACGCACTGGTGGAGGGGATCGCCGACTGGGTCATCGAGGATACCGAGGAGGCGCGGCGGCAATTCGCCCACCCGATCGAGGTGATCGAGGGGCCACTGATGGACGGTATGAACGTCGTGGGCGACCTGTTCGGCTCGGGCAAGATGTTTCTGCCGCAGGTGGTGAAGAGCGCGCGGGTCATGAAGAAGGCGGTGGCCCACCTGGTGCCGTTCATCGAGGCGGAAAAGGACGCGGGGGCCAAGCCCAAGGGAAAGGTGCTGCTCGCCACCGTGAAGGGCGACGTGCACGACATCGGCAAGAACATCGTGGGCGTCGTGCTCCAGTGCAACAACTTCGACGTGGTCGACCTCGGTGTGATGGTGCCGTGCGCCAGAATCCTGGAGACGGCGCGGCGCGAAGCGGCCGATCTCATCGGGTTGAGCGGGCTCATCACGCCATCGCTGGAGGAGATGGCGTTCGTGGCGGGTGAGCTCGAGCGCGAGGGATTCACGACGCCGCTCCTCATCGGCGGCGCCACCACGTCGCGGGTGCACACGGCGGTGAAGATCGAGCCACACTACTCGGCACCCACGGTGCACGTGCTCGACGCCTCGCGCGCGGTGGGTGTGGCCGCAAGCCTCTTGAGCGACGGCCTCCGCGACGAGTTCGTCCGCGGCGTCCGCGCGGAATACGGCCGGGTGCGCGCGGCCCGGGCGGAGCGGCGGAGCGACGAGCACCGGGCGACACTCGCCCAAGCGCGGGCCAACCGCCTGGTGCCCGACCTCAGCGTGGCCGTTCCCCGCCCCTGCGTCACCGGGATCCAGGTGCTCGACGGCTATCCGCTCGAGGAGCTGGTCGGCCGGATCGACTGGACGCCATTCTTCCAGACGTGGGAGCTGGCCGGTCACTACCCGGCGATCCTCGACGACCCGACGAGGGGTCCCGCGGCGCGGAGCCTCTTTGCGGACGCCGAGCGGATGCTGGCCACGATCGTGGCGGAGCGGCAGCTCCGTGCGCGCGCAGCGTTCGGCTTCTGGCCGGCAAACAGCGTTGGCGACGACATCGAGCTCTATGCCGACGAGCGGGGCACGCACCCGACGGCCGTGATCCACACGCTCCGGCAGCAGATGGCGAAAGGCGCGGGGCGGGCGAACCTGGCGCTCGCGGATTACGTGGCGCCGCGGGGGGACGGCAGCGCGAGCGAAAACCGTGGCGGGCGCGCGGAGCGCGACTGGGTAGGCGCGTTTGCCGTGACGGCCGGCCACGGGCTCGATGCGCTGGTGGCGCAGCACCAGGCGGCGCACGACGACTACAACGCGATCCTCGCCAAGGCGCTGGCCGACCGGCTGGCGGAAGCCTTTGCCGAACGGCTGCACGAGCGGGTGCGGACGGAGTTCTGGGGCTTCGCGCGCGGGGAGGCGCTCGACAACGCCGCGCTCATCCGGGAGCAGTACCAGGGCATTCGCCCCGCGCCCGGATATCCCGCATGTCCCGATCACACGGAAAAGCGCACGATCTTCGACCTGCTCCACGCGGAAGCCAACGCGGGCATTCAGCTCACCGAGAGCTATGCGATGCTGCCCGCGGCGAGCGTCAGCGGGTACTACTTCTGGCGCCCCGAGGCGCGCTACTTCGGCGTGGGGCGCATCGATCGTGACCAGGTCGAGGACTACGCCCGCCGCAAGGGGATGGACGTGGCCGCGGTGGAGCGGTGGCTCGCGGCGAATCTCAATTACGAGAGGGCCTGACGGGCGCAACCATGCCAACCATCCGCGATCTCCTCACCGACAACCGGGTCCACGTGGTGGACGGCGCCATGGGCACGATGCTCTATGGGCGCGGCGTCTTCCTCAACGTCTGCTACGACGAGCTGAGCCTCCGGCAGCCGGATCTCGTGCGCGAGATCCACCGCGACTACGTGCGCGCGGGAGCCGAGTTGCTGGAGACCAACACATTCGGCGCGAACCCGCTCAAGCTGGCGCACTACGGGCTCGCGGCGGACACCGAGCGGATCAACGCGGCGGCCGCGGCGCTCGCGCGCGAAGCGGCGGGCGAGCGCGCCGCCGTGGCCGGGGCGATCGGGCCGCTCGGTGTGCGGATCGAGCCCTACGGCGAAACGTCGGTGGCCGAGGCGAAAGCAGCGTTCCGCCGCCAGGCGGCGGGGCTCGTCGAGGGCGGCGTGCACGGCTTCATCCTCGAGACGTTCAGCGACGTGAAGGAGCTTGGCGCCGCGGTGCTCGCGGTGCGCGAGGTGTCGGACCTCCCGATCATCGCGCAGATGACGATCGGCACCGATGGAAAGACGCACTACGGCACGGACCCCACGGTGTTCGGACCGCGGATTGCCGCGATGGGCGTGGACGCCGTCGGCGTCAACTGTTCGGTGGGGCCGGCGGGCGTGCTCGAGGCGGTGGAGAAGCTCGCCAAGAGCATCACGCTCCCGATCAGCGCGCAGCCCAACGCGGGCTTGCCGCGCGAGATCGAGGACCGAAAGATCTACATGGCGAGCCCCGAATACATGGGGACGTACGCCAAGTGGATCGTGGAGGCGGGCGCGCGCTTCGTGGGCGGGTGTTGCGGGACGACGCCCGAGCACATCCGCGAGGTAGCCAAGTTCGTGCGGAGCGTCTCGCCCCGGCACCTCGGCGTGACCGCCACCGGCACCCTGACAGCAATGGACGCCACGAGTGCGGCGCCGGTGCCGGCCAGCGCCACCCCACCGGTCCCGATGGCGGAGCGCTCCCGGCTCGCGGCCAAGCTCGCCAACGGCGGGTTCATCACGACGGTCGAGATCGTGCCGCCCAAAGGCGTGCGGCCGCAGCCCATGTTCGAGCAGTGCCGCCAGCTCAAGGCGGCGGGCGTGGACGCGGTGAACGTGCCCGACGGCCCGCGGGCGCAGAGCAGGATGGGGGCGCTCCTCTCGGGCCTCATGATCCAGCGCGAGGTCGGGATCGAGGCGGTGGTGCACTACGCCTGCCGCGACCGCAACCTTCTCGGCATGCTCTCGGACCTCCTCGGCGCCGCGGCGGCGGGGCTCAACAACCTGCTCATCGTGACGGGCGACCCACCCAAGATGGGCCCCTATCCCGATGCCACCGCGGTGTTCGACATCGATTCGATCGGACTCACGAACCTGGTCTCGCGGCTCAATCACGGGCTCGACCCGGGCGGCAATGCGCTGGGCGACAGGACGCGGTTTCTGATCGCCGTCGGCGCCAACCCCACCGCGGCCGACCGCGAGCGCGAGCTCCGGCGCTTTGCCTGGAAGGTCGAGGCCGGAGCCGAAGTGGCGATCACCCAGCCGGTGTTCGACCTGGAGCAGCTCGACCGGTTTCTGCGCGACGTCGAGCAGTACCGGATCCCGGTGCTGGCGGGCATCTGGCCGCTGGTGTCGCTCCGGAACGCGGAGTTTCTCGCCAACGAGGTGCCGGGGGTGAGTGTGCCGCAGGCGGTGCTGGACCGGATGCGGCGAGCGAGCGCCAACGGGAAGGAGGCCGCGCTCGCCGAGGGCGTGTGCATCGCGCGGGACATGATCGCGGCGGTGCGGAGCCGCGTGCACGGCGTGCAGGTGGCGGCGCCGCTGGGGCGGGTGCCGGTGGCGCTCGAGGTGCTCGCGGACAGCCTCGCCGGGTCGGCGGCGAGCGCCCCGGCGGGCGCCGATGCTCGCTGAAGTCTCGTGGCGAATCGGGACCGCCGGGCTGCTTTGCTCGGCGGCGCTCACGCCGCTCCGCGCGCAGGCAGCGCCGGCGGCTATCGCCCCGGCGGTCGCCACGCCGGCGGCCATCGCCCCGGCGGTCGCCACGCCAGCGGATATTGCCCCGGCGCCGGTCCACGCCATCCGCTGGTACGAGGCCGCCGGCGCCGTCGCGGCCACGTCCACGCTCATGCTGATCGACGAGCCGGTCGAGCGCTCCGCGCAGGAGCACCGCTCGGAAACGTCGAACCACATCGCGTCGGCATTCCGGCACGTGGGACAGGTCGAGGTGTTCGCACCGGTGAGCGCGGCGCTTATCGTGACGGGCCTCGTGGCGCATCGCCCGGCGCTCGTCCATACCGGTGCACGCGCGGTGGCGTCGGTGGGCCTGGCAGGCGGCTCGACGCTCGCGATCAAGGAAATCCTCGGCCGAGAGCGTCCGGCGGGCGGCGTCGGCGCGTTCGACTTCGATCCGCTGTCGCACGACCCCGCGCTGCCCTCGGGCCACGTAGCGGTGGCGTTCGCGCTCGCCACCTCGCTCGCCGACGACATCCACCGCACCTGGGCGACCGTGGGCCTCTACACGGTGGCCACCGGTGTGGTCTATTCGCGGATCAACGACGACAAGCACTGGCTCAGCGACACCGGCTTCGGCGCGCTGGTGGGGTTCACGTCGGCCAAGCTGGTGCGTGGGCGATGGCGCGTATTCGGCATCCGCCCGCCGACGTTTCTCCGGGCCCCCGGCGGCGGTGCCGCGATCGGCTGGCAGTTTACGCAGTGACGCGCAGATGGGGCACGAAGACCAGCAGCCCCACCACTGCGGCCCCCACCGCCGCGATGAGCACGGCGCCGGCCGCGATGTCCTTGGCGCGCTCGACCAGCGGATGGAGCCCGGGCGAGGCGACGTCGCAGAGCGCCTCGAACGCGGTGTTGAGGGCCTCCGCGGTCCACACGGCCACGATCGCGAGCACCACCAGGCACCATTCGGCGCGCGAGAGCCCGACCGCGATACCCAGCGCCACGGCGGCGGCGGACGCGGCGGCGTGGATCCAGGCGTTGTGTTGGGTGCGGAGGACGGCGGCGATGCCGCGCAGCGCGTAGCGAAAGCTGCGCGCGCGGGCCGCGACGCTGAAGGCGGGGGCGGGGCGGGGGCGCTCGCTCACTTGGGATCCCTCGCGAGAGGCGTAACGAGAAGCGATTCGGGATCCTAAGGTGCGTCGGCGCAGCCGGGAGCGCAAAGCGGCCGCACGCCGCGCCGCGGGGCGCGCCCTCGAGCGCTCAGCCCGGATTCACCATGACCCGCTCGTTCACGATCGAGCGCGGGTTTTTCTCGCGCAGCCGCTTGGCGACCGCCTCCGCCGAGGGCTCGTTCACGACGCCGACGATGGCGGACGTGCCCGGCGTGAGCGCGGCACGCAGGCTGTCGACCGCGGCCGGCTGCGCCGCATTCTCTCCCGCCTTCTGCGCCTTCGGCTGGTTTCCAGGGCCGAGCAGTGCAACGACCCCGCTCAGGAGCGCTGTCTGGCCCAGCGTGCCCGCTTGCCGCTCCGTCACCGTGATGCGGCCGGTGTCGAGGCTCCGGACCACGGCGTACGAGCCGCGCAGCCCTCCGGCGGCGCGCTGCGCCGCCTTGATGGAGCCGAACACCGAGGTTGCCGTAGCGGCCCCATCGTAGACGGCATACACCAGACGCTGCGGGGGCAGTTGTTCCACCTGCACGCCCGATTGCACCCCGTTCACCGTGGCCTGGGCGGCAAGGCGCGGCGCCGGGGCCGCGGCGAGCGCCACGGCCAGCAGCGTCGAGAGCACGAGTGTCGACCATCCTCCCAGCTTCGCCTTCATGACTCCTCCTCGCGCGCGCCGCTCAGCGTGCGTTGGGCTCAGTCGTCGCTCGGAATCCACCGCAGCACCCACGCGCCGCTCCGGACATCGAGCACGTACATCCCGTGGTAGACCCCGCCCATCGTGAGGGGCACACGATACTCGCGGCCTGGCTTCCGGGGGCAGGCGATGCCGTCCCCGTCGAACGGACCACCGATGCATTCATGAACGTTGGATCGTCGCGTTGTCGGTTGCACCGTCGGAACCCTCCTCCCCCATCGCGCGGCCATGCGGACCGAGGCGCTCCACCGTGCGGCCACGGCACCGCTCTCCTTCGCAACGTAGGCCCCGGCCGTGCAGGGGCGCCGTGACGCGCCGGGCACATGGGATGGTGCGCGGGTCACCGGCCGCAGCAGAAGCGCTCCGCGCTCTCGACTTGCGGGCTGCCGTCCCGCGATATTGGATGAGCCGTCACATGTTTCTCCCCCGCGAGCCGCCCATGCCCGATGCGTCCATCGCCGTGATTCCTGCCCTCACCTCGCTCGCCGAGGAGGAGGAACTGTTCCGCTCGACCGTCCGTGAATTCGCCGAGCGTGAGGTTCGGCCGCACGTGGCCGAAATGGAAGCGGCCGGCGCGTTCCGCCCCGAGCTGCTGCGGCAATTCTTCGAGCTCGGGCTCATGGGCATCGGGGTACCGGAGCGGTTCGGCGGCGCGGGCGGCACGATCCTGATGGCGACGCTCGCAATCGAGGAGCTGGCGCGGGTGGACGCGTCGGCGGCGATCTATGTGGACGTGCACAACACGCTGGTGAACAACGCGCTCGGCCGCTGGGGCAGCGACGCGCAGTGCGCGCGGTACTTCCCGCGGCTCACGAGCGAGCTGCTTGGCGCGTTCGCGCTCTCCGAGCCTGCGAGCGGGAGCGATGCGTTCGCTCTCGAGACGCGGGCGGACCGCACGGACGGCGGCTGGGCGCTCACGGGGCGGAAGTTCTGGATCACGAACGGGGCCGAGGCGGCCCTCTTCATCGTGTTCGCCAACACCGATTTTGCCAGGGGCTACAAGGGTATCACCGCGTTTCTCGTCGAGCGCGATTTTCCCGGCTTCGCCATCGGCAAGAAGGAGAGCAAGCTCGGCATCCGCGCGTCGAGCACGGTGGAGCTCATCCTGGAAGAGGCCCGGGTGCCGGCCGAGAACGTGCTGGGCCCCGTGGGTCAGGGCTACAAGATCGCTATCGAGACGCTGAATGAAGGCCGCATCGGCATCGGGGCGCAGATGCTCGGCATCGCGACCGGCGCGCTCGAGGCGGCCACGGCGTACGTGAAGGAGCGGAAGCAGTTCGGGCGCGCGATCGCGGAATTCCAGGGCGTGCAGTTCCAGCTCGCCCAGATGGCCACCGAGCTGGAGGCCGCGCGGCTCATGGTCTACAACGCGGCGCGCCTCAAGGATGCCGGCCAGCCGTTCGCGCGGGAGGCGGCGATGGCGAAGCTGTTCAGCTCGCAGGTGGCCGACCGCACCACGTCGCGCTGCCTGGAGCTGTTCGGCGGCTACGGTTATTCGACTGAGTATCCGGCCGAGAAGTATTACCGGGACGCGAAGATCGGGACGATCTACGAAGGAACCAGCAACATGCAGCTTCAGACCATCGCCAAGATGCTCCTGCGCTAAGTCCGGCCGCGACTTCCCCGAGGGCATGCAACTTGCTCGAAGGCTGTTGACTTGCTCCTGCAAGCGCCCAATTGTTCGCATGCTCGAGGCGCCCTCGCACCGACGCGCGGCATCGACTCAGCGGGGCCGCGGCGCAACGCCCGACCAGGGCGAAGCGGCGCAGCGTCGGCGCCGGCGGTTGCGGGGGCGGCAACACCGGCGCCGGGCCGGGGAGTCCAACTGACGATGTCACAACGGGCTGACGACCGCATCGGTGCATTCGCGGTAACCCGGGGCCGCACCACGCCCCCGGCGGGATGGCGAGCATCCGATGGCCCGCGGCGCCGCGTGCTGGTGGTGGCCCCGGAGCCGTTCTACGATGACCGCGGCACCCCGATCGCCGTGCTCAACGTGCTGAGGGCGCTCAGGCAACTCGACTATCGGGTGGACGTGGTAACCTATCCGCTGGGCCGGCCGATCAAGCTGCCGGGCGTCAAGATCATCCGCAGCGCCAACCCGTTTGGAATACGCCACGTTCCCATCGGGTTCTCGTTCCGCAAGCTCGCACTCGACGCCACGCTGGTTCCGGCCATATGGCGGCGCCTGAGGCGCCGCCGCTATGACTGCATCCACGCGGTCGAGGAGGCGGCATTCCCGGCGGTGCTCTTGGGACATCTCTACGGCGTCCCGGTGATCTACGACATGCAGTCGAGCC